>DASVQA010000152.1:0-14424 GCA_036389375.1 Pyrinomonadaceae bacterium
CGTGAACCCGAAGCGGGCGAGCCTTGGTCGGGCGTGCTCAACAATTGCCCGGACGCGAACAACCTCGACCCGAACAGTCCTTCGGCCAACTGCGACCGCATCACAGTGGCCGGTTCATTCTTCGGCTCGCCGGAGTTTCGCTTGAAGGGCATCTACGTCTTCACCTTCTATCAGGTGGCCTTCGACGGTCGCCTGCCCGCTTACGCCGAGATCATACCGGACATACGCGCCGTCACCGGCCGGACTTCGGGCGAAGTCTTTCAGAAGCGCGCCGAGTTCGCCGGCGCGTTCACCGAGCGTACGGAGTTCCGCACGCGCTATGACGGTCTGACAAACGCGGCTTACGTGAGCGCGCTCCTATCGCGCTACGGCGTGGCCAGCATCACGACGCCCGACCCGGCTGCGCCCGACGGGACACAGTTCGTCACGCTGACGCAGACCGAACTGACCAATCGCTTGACCGCAGGCACGCTCACGCGCGCGCAAGTGCTGCGCGCGCTTGTGCAGAGTCAGGAAATCACCGGCGCGGAGGCGAACCGCACCTTTGTCGCCATGCAGTATTACGGCTTCCTGCGCCGTGCGCCTGACACGCCGGGCTTTAACGCGTGGCTCAACTATCTGAACGCGCACCCGGCGGACTTCCGCACGATGGTCAACGGGTTCGTCAATTCGCGGGAGTACCGGTTGCGGTTCGGGGCGGCGCAGTAAGTAGTAGCTGAAGGATGTGCGCTTCGCGTTAGCCGGGCGAGACGGCAGCCATTGAGAGGAAGAGTGCGTCGGTGGCGACGCGGCGGTTGACGTTGACGGCGAGTTGGGCGCGCACGTCTTCGATGCGTGCGAGCCAGACGGTGAAGCGGCGATTGGTGACGCCCGCGCTCAACTGCGCCAGCCGCGCACGCACATCCTCGTTGCTGATCTGCGCGCCCGCGTCGAGCGCCAGCCGCCACGCATCGTGGATCAATAGTTCCAGCACGTCGAGACTCGGCTCGTAATCGTCTTTGCGTTTGGCGTCGCTTAATTCTTCGGCGGCGCGCAGCAGTTGGACGCGGTCGGGGCGCGCGGCGAGCGCTTCGAGTACGACGAGCATGGCCTCGCGCTGCTGCCGGTAGTTGTCCAGATTGAGCGCGAGCGCGCGCCCCAAGCGCCCCTGCGCGAGTTGCGCGGCGAGGCGTGCCTCCGCCCCTGCGCGGCGCTTGTGCTTGACCAGATAATCTTCAATCTCGGCGGGCGTGAGCGGCGCAAACCGCACCACCTGACAACGCGAGCGGATCGTCGGCAGCAGACTCGCCGGGCGCGCGGTCAACAGAATCAGGTGCGCCGTCGGCGGCATCTCTTCCAACGTCTTCAGCAGGGCATTACCCGACGCGTCGTTCAGCCGATCGGCCTCTTCGATGATGATGATGCGGGCCGCGCCCTCATAGGGGCGAAAATTCGTCTCACGCTCGATGGCGCGCGCTTGATCGACCGTGATGAAACGCTTCTCCGGGCGCACCAGCCCCACGTCCTGATGCTCGCTCCAATTGATGAGCGCGCCCGCCTCGCCACCTTCGTTCTGTTGTGCGGCAGCACGCGCGATCCGCACGCACGCCGCGCACTCTTCGCACGCCTCGCCACCGCGCGGCTGCCGGCAATTCAGCGCCTTCGCCAGTTCCAGCGCAAACAGCTTTTTCCCCACACCCTCTTCGCCTGCAAACAGGAGCGCGCCGGGCACGCGGCGCTGAGCAAGCATGCGCCGCAGCACGTCGCGCGCACGTTGGTTGCCTACGAGTCGATCAAACATAGAAGCAGAGGTCAGAGGTAGAGGTTAGAGAGCAGTAGTAAGCAGCATGTTTGTTCTTCGTGGCCGAGAGGGCAAGTCGGTTTCATTCACTGACCTTTGACCTCTGACCTCTAAGCTCTATCAAAGGCATGACGAGTTCGAGCACGCGGGCGTGCGTCTCTTCGATGGAGCGGCTGGCGTCAATGACGCGGACGCGCTCCGGCTCGGCGGCGGCGATTTGCAGATAAGCGGCGCGGACGCGCGCGCGAAATTCGTCCGTCTCGGCGTCGAGCCGGTCGTCCGTGTCGCCGCCGTCATTGCGGCGCTTGTCGCGCGCGCGGCTTTCGGCGATGGGCAGATCGAAGATCAAGGTCATGTCGGGCATCAGCCCGCCAGTGGCGAGCGCGACGACTTCGTGGATGAGCGTGGACGGGAAGCCGCGCCCACCGCCCTGATAGGCGATAGTGGCGTCGGCGTAGCGATCCGAGAGGACGACGTGGCCGGTGTCGAGCGCGGGGCGCACAAGTTGGCGGACGTGCTGCGCGCGGTCGGCGGCGTAGAGCAGCAGTTCGGCCAGCGGGTCAACCTGTTCGTCGGCGTCGAGCAGGGCGGCGCGCAGACGTGTGCCGAGCGGCGTGCCGCCCGGCTCGCGCGTGACGATTACGTCTATCGCGCGCAGGCGCAGGACGCTCGCCAGCATGCGCAGTTGCGTTGATTTCCCGCTGCCGTCAATGCCCTCGAAAGTTATGAATGCGGCGGTCAAAGAAAGACTCCAAGCGGAAGCTAAAGGGATGTTCGAGCGGGTGAACTAGCGCGCCGATGAGTTGTCGAGCGGCTGTTCGCCGGCCGGCTCGCTCGGCTGACTCGGGCGCAGTTCGCCGCTTGAGCGGCGCGCGTGTTGAATAGTAGAGATGGCGTGTTTGAAGATCAACTGCTCCTGCGCGCCCGATTCCAGCAGAACGGAGAACTTGTCAAAGCTCTTGATCCGACCCGTCAGCTTCGCGCCGTTCATCAGATAGATCGTGACCGTGTCGCGCTCACGACGCACTGTGTTAAGAAAGGCGTC
This sequence comes from Pyrinomonadaceae bacterium, assembly GCA_036389375.1. Taxonomy (GTDB): domain Bacteria; phylum Acidobacteriota; class Blastocatellia; order Pyrinomonadales; family Pyrinomonadaceae; genus QHXQ01. The sequence continues at coordinate 2,826 of DASVQA010000152.1, forward strand.
CTGTATATTCTGGGGTGCAGGTCTTGTGTCCACCACGATTCACCGCCCACCTTGTGCAAACGTATTCAAGTTGGCGTCAGCTTACAACAGGCGCGAGAAAAGGGAAAGACAAATGGCGCGCGCGCTCTACTACAAGTGGCTGATTTCGGCGGCGACGCGCGCTTGCACCGCCGCGTCGTCGCCGAAGCCGTCAATCCATTCGACGCCCGGCTCGCGGCGAAACCACGTCAACTGCCGTTTGGCATAGTGGCGCACGTCGAGCTTCGTCTGTTCGATGGCGCTTGGCAGGTCGCGTGCGCCGCGCAAAAGTTCGACCACGCGCCGGTAGCCGTGTGCGCCGAGCGCGTTCGACTCCGCCGGCACACCCGCCGCGAGCAGCGCGCGCACCTCTTCGACGAGACCGGCGCGAAAGTGTGCTTCGGTGCGCTCGTTGATGCGTTGGTAGAGTTCGGCGCGCGGCGGGTTGAGCGCAAAGACGCGCAGGCGCGCGGCGATGGGCGACGGCGCGGGCCGCTCCGGCTGCTGCACAGAGAGCGCGCGCCCGGTCTGCAAACGCACTTCGAGCGCACGCTGCACGCGCGCCCAGTCGCGCGGGTAGAGCCGCGCGGCGGCCGGCGGGTCGAGCCGTTGCAGCAGCTTGTGCAGATGCAGGGGGCCGCGCGCCTGCCGGAGCGTCGTCAAACGCGCGCGCAAGGCCGTGTCCGTCGGCGGACTGGCAAAGAAGGGTTGACGCAAGGCGCGCAGGTAAAAACCTGTGCCGCCGACGAGCAGGGCGAGCCGGCCGCGCGCCTCGATCTCCGTGATCTGCGCGAGCGCCGCCGCGGCCCAAGCGCCCGCCGTGTAGTTGATCTGAGGCGGGACGAAATCCAGCAGGTGATGCGGCACGCCCTGTCGCTCGGCCACGGGGACTTTCGCAGTTGCGATCTCGATCTCACGATAGACCTGCACCGAATCGCAGTTGATGATCTCGCCGTCAAAGCGCAGGGCGAGCGCGATGCCAAGCGCGCTCTTGCCCGACGCGGTCGGCCCCATAATGGCGACGACGGGGCGTTCTGTCGGTCGTTGCTTCACGGGCGCGCGAATATGAGGCGCAGGGCGAGCACGAGCCAGATGATTAACAGCAGCGCGATTGCGCCGGCCAGTTGGGTGCGGGAGAAACGCATCGGCTTCGCCAACTTCGCTTAGAGCAGCAACGCCGCCAGTTCCGCTTCGCTCGGTCGCACCAGCGCGCGCCCATGTGCGGCAAAGACCGGCACGTATCTTTGCCCGGTCAACTTGTACATCGCGCGCAACGCGCCGAAATCGCCCGCCACGTCGCGTTCGACGTAGGCGACCGCATGCCGCGCCAGCCACGCACGCGCGCGTGCGCAGAGCGGGCAGTCGGGCACGGTGTAGAGCGTGACTGTTGTCTGTTCGTTCATCGTCCGTCAGATCAAACAAGCATGAACGAGGCGCGCTGAATGATGAAGCAAAAGGCGGTTCATTGCTTCAGCGCGGTTGCGTCGTTCATAGCTTCATCAATATGCCTTCGTCAACTCGATGCCTGTGTAGTAGTGCCTGAGAATCCGATCATACGTCCAGCCGACGCGCGCCAGTCCGTATGCGCCGACCTGACACATGCCGACGCCGTGCCCCCAGCCGCGGCCCGTAAAGGTGAAGCCGACGAGACGGCCCGCGTCGTCGAAGCGGCGGTCAACGACGAAGAGTTGTTCGCGCAGCCCGAGCGCGGAGCGTATGCGCCCGCCGCGCACGTGCGCCGTGCCGCTTGTGCCGACAACTTCCAGATCGAGCACGCGCCGCGAGCCGCCGCGCGCGCCCACGCGCAGGTCTGTGAGTGCGCCGACGCGCCCGATGCTGCGGGCGAGGCGATGGCTGACTTCGGCGGTGCTGAGCGTGGTCGTCCAGTTGGCGAAGGGCGAGAAGCGGTCAGAGGCTGCGCCGTTTGGCGCGGGGCGCACTTCCAGATAATCAACCGCGCCGCTTGTGTCCGTGTGATAGCTGACCGGCTCGCCGCCGACGAGCGCGATGGTGCGCGCCGGATAGAGCACGTCGCCGTAGGCGCGGAAGAGATACGCATCCGGCGCGAGGGCGAGTGCGCGCTCTGCGCCTTTGGCGGGGCGGACGACGAGTGTGGCGTTGGCGGACGGGCGCGCAGACACTTTTTGCAGGCTGATGAGACCGCGCGCTTCGAGCGCATGTGCGACGGCATGGAGCGCACGCGCACGCGCGAGCGGTTGACGCGGGCGCAGCGTGGCGTCGGGCCACAAGGTCAGGTGGCCTTCGCGGAGCAGCAGGGCCACGTCGGCGCGGTTAGCGGCCGGGATGTCGTCGGCGTCGCGGAAGGCGAGCAGGTAGGCCACGTCGGCGCTGTCGAGCAGCACGTCGGCGCGACTCTCGCCGTCGAGCGCAAGCGCGAGCGCGCTGCTGAAGGCGGGCGGGCGCGTGATGTCGCCGTTTGCGACGGGCGCGGGTCTGTGCGCGAGCCGTGCGACAAGCTCGACGAGGGCGCGCGCTTCATCGGCATTGATGTTGGCGTCGAGCCATTCGTCGGTCAGACGCGCATTGGTGCGCAGACCGTGAACGGCCAGCAGGGCCGCTTCGCGCGCGCTGGCGACGTGTTCGGCCGTGCGCAAATTCGCCGGCTCACGCTCGGTCTGCAAGGTGAAGGGCGCGAAAGAGGCGTGCGCCTGCTCGCTCGTCTCCGTACACTCGCGCCCGCGCAGGTAGGGCACAGCTTCGCCGCCGAAAATCTGTTCGGCGTCTTCGGTGCGCCCGCCGCAGGTGGACGTGTAGAGCGCGTTGATTGGCTCGCCGCGATAGGTGGCGATGATGCCACGCGTCTCTGCGACGGCGCGCGTGGTCAGAGGATGCTCGGTGCTCAATCCGCCGTAGACCTGCGAGCGCGTGGTCGGCAACAGATCATAACCGGCGGCGGCGAACTGCCCGCGATGGCTGACGGCATAGGTGCGCGCCGCGACCGCCTGCGCCTTCAACGCTTCAAGCGCGGGCCAGCCGCCCGGCGACAACTCGTTCGGCACGACGCCGCGCACGTAGTCTTCCAAGCCCAGCACGTTGACGACCGTGAGCGAGCCGTTCAGATTCGTGAAGACTTCGATCCGCCCGCGATAAGGTTTCTCGTTGAAGCGCACCGGCGCAGACTGTTCGTCGGGCGAAGCGAACGTGACCGGCGTACGCGCGTCCATGAGCGGCTGCGCGCCCGCCGCGTAGACGACCAGCCCGCGCGTCGGCGGCGCAACGCGCGCGGCCAGCCGGACGCTGCTGCCCGTGCGCGCGGCCGGGTTCGCGCGCGGGTTGGTCGCCGTGTCGCCCGCGCGTGCGCCGCCACTCTGCGTGGTGCGTTGCGCGGCCGGGCCAACTTTTTGTGCGGTGGTGGACGAGTTGGCGGGCGGCGTTGTCGTCGTCTTCGTCTCTGCGCTGACGACCGAGACGGCAGCGAAGCCGGCCTCTTCGATGCGCGCGCGCAAGTCTTCCGCTTCGTCGCGCGTGAGCGGCGGCCCGACGCGCACGCGCCACGCGCTGCTCGCCGGCGCGTCCCGCACGACGCTCGCATCGTCGCCCGTCAAGGCGCGCACGTCGCGCGCAAGCGCCTCGGCCGCCGTCGCCGATTCCACGACGGCGATCTCAACCCGAAACGCTCCGTTCGCGTTCTCCGGCAGAAGCGGCGCGAGCAGGCGCGGCTCTATGCGGACGCGCGCGGCGGCGAGCGGCTGCGGCGCGGCCGTTTCGCTTACACCTGAGACGACGGCAAGCGCGGGCGCGGCCGTCGAGATTGTGACCGAGCGCGCGGCGGTCGCCAACCCGATCCGCACGGTCGGTTCTGTGTCGAGGCGCGTTGTCGTGATGATCGTTTGCGGAGGTGGCGGCGGTTGGCGCGCAGCGTCGCCCGGGGCGACGGGGACGCGGCGCGGGCGCGTCTGTTCCTGCGTGCGTGCCGGCGGCGCGCACGCAAGCAGCCACACGCAGAGCAGGCAGAGCAATTTCGACCGGCGGGTCGGGCGCATCTTGTTTACAACTCTTTGGCCGGCGCGGGAAAGTTACGCCGCCGGCATCTTACTACACTTTAAGAGGCCGCTGGTGTGCTCAAGCGTTGCCAGCCGCACGTTCGAGCGCGGCGACGGCAAGCGTGTGGAAGGCGCGGCGTGTGCTGTTGATGTTGACGAAGGGCAGCGCGTGGTCGTGCGTGCGGTTGGTCAGTAGGAGAAAGATGCGCTCGGCACGCGCATCAATCCAGCAACTCGTGCCGGTGAAGCCCAGATGGCCGAAACTATCGGGCGGGAGCGCCGCGCCGGCCGTTGACTCAGGCGTGGCGGCGAGTTGCCACGCCAGCGAGCGTGCTTCGTTTAAGCCCGGCGTCATGTTCGTGCGAAAGAGCGCGCAGGTGTCTGGTCGAAGCAGCCGCGTGCGGGCGGCGATGAACTGGGCCGCGATGGCGCAAGTCTCCTGCGCCGTCGAGAAGAGACCCGCGTGGCCGGCCGCGCCGCCGAGAAAATAGGCGTTGCCGTCGTGGACTTCGCCCCAGATGGGCTGTGTGCGGAAGTTTGTTTCGGTCAGTGTCGCCGCTGCCTGCGCGCACATCTCGCGCTCGTAGGCGTTGCCCGCAGACTCGCACGCGGCAATGCCGGTCTGCGCCGCCGCCGCTGGATTAAAGAACGTGTGCCGCAGGTCGAGCGGCACGATGATCTCGCGCGCAGCCAAGTCCGCGAGCCGCGCGCCTCTGACCCGTTCGAGCAACAAGCCGAGCGTGATGAAACCGAGGTCGCTATAGCGGACGTGCGTGCCCGGCGCGTGCTCAAGCGGCTGCGCGGCGATCACTTCAAGCACACGCGCGCGTTGATTGTTTGTTAACAGATAGAGCGGTTGCCACGCGGGCAACCCCGCCGTGTGCGTCAGCAGTTGCCGCAGCGTGATGGCCGCTTTATCCGGCCGGGCGAACTCTGACAAGTAACGTGCGACGGGCGCGTCCAACTCAAGCGCGCCACGCTCGATCTGTTGCGCGCAGAGCAGCCCGGTCACGAGCGGTTTGGTCAACGAGGCGAGATCGTAGATGGTCGCAAGCGTGGCGGGATGACGCGCAGGCACGCGCACCGCATCGCCCAACGCATCGCTGAAGCGCGTCGCGCCGCGTTCAGCGACAAGATAGACGGCGGACGGGAAGTCGCCGGCCGCCGTGCGTTCCGCGAGCAGCGCGGAGATGTGCGGTTCGGGTTGCGCCATCTAATTTACCTGAGCGTGGCCACGCCGACGCGCGCGGCCTTTTCATGGATGCGTTCGAGGGCGCGCAAGGCGAGGGCGAGCGCGCGGCGACCGTCAGCGCCGGAGATGGGCGGCGGTTGCTTCGCTTCGGCGGCGGAGAGGAATGATTCGATCTCGGCGCGCAAGGGTTCAATGTCGGCGATCTCTAGCTGGCGCGTGTTGACGCCGGGACGTGCGTCCGCGCCGGCCGGCGGCGCGAGGCTGCTGATCGAGGCGTAGCGCGTGGCGTAGTCAACGGCGACGTAGTCGTGCGGTTGGAAGAAGCGCATCTTGCGTATCTTCTCCGTGCCGACGCGCGAGGCGGTGATGTTGGCGACCGCGCCAGTCGCAAACTCAAGTCGGGCGTTCGCCGCGTCCACGCGATTCGTCAGAATCGGCAAACCGACCGCGCGCACGTCCGTCACTTCAACCGCGCTGCCGACGAGCCACTGCACGATGTCGAGATCGTGAATCATCAGATCGAGCACCACGTCAATATCGAGCGAGCGCGCGGTGAACTCGCCGACGCGATGAATCTCGAAATAGACGGGGCCGCGCACGTGCGGACGCAGGGCGACGAGCGCCGGGTTGAAGCGTTCGAGGTGGCCGACCATCAAGGTCGCGTCGCCCGCTTGCGCCGCCGCGATCATCTCGTCGGCTTCCGCGAGCGTGCGCGCGATGGGCTTTTCGACCAGCACGTGTATGCCCTGCGCCAGCAAGGCACATGCGATCTCTGCGTGCGCCTCGGTTGGCACGGCCAGACTAACGGCGTCAACGCGACCGGCGAGCGTGCGCCAGTCGCACGTCCAGTCCGCGCCGCGTTCGCTGGCGACCGCGCGCGCCGTCGCTTCGTCAATGTCGCACGCGGCGACAAACGCAGCGCGCCCCTCCGCCGCCAAAGCGGCGTGGATGCGTGCGTGCTGCCGACCGAGATGTCCTGTGCCGATGACGGCGGTGCGAAGCATAGAATGAAGTAGTCAGTCGCCAGTAGTCAGTAGTCAGCAGGTTTGCGACGGACGTTGACAGGTGCTGTCGCCTGCGCGTGCGTGGCCCGTTTGGATATTCGCACGGCTTCGCTGATACTCAGCGCTCAGTTAAAACTGCTGGCGACTGACTACTGACTACTTTTTCGGGGTGACTATACTTGCACCGCTCGACGCTTGCCAAGCGCGCATGGCTCTTACTGATCATCGCCGCCGCGCTCAGTTACGGTTACGGTTTGGGCCGTGCGCCACTCGTCGGTGCGGACGAGCCGCGCTACGCCGAAGTGGCGCGCGAAATGTACGTGCGCGGCGACGCGGTGACGCCGACGCTCGGCGGGCACACGTGGTTTGAGAAACCGGCGCTGCCGTACTGGCTGGCGATGGCGAGCTACGGTCTGTTTGGCGTGTCGGAACAGTCAGCGCGTTTGGGGGCATGCTGCGCGGGGCTGCTGACGCTGCTCTTGCTAGGCGTGCTGGCGGGTACGGTTGAGCAGCAAGCAGACGAATCTCTGCGCGGCTATAGACTCGTTGCGACCGCGACGGCGGCGACGAGCGCAGGGCTGATGGTCTTCGCGCGCGCGTTGAACTTCGACATCTTCATCACTGCGGCCACGACGGGCGCGCTCGTCTGCTTTCTGCTGGCGGAACTGAAGGAAGAGAAGCGCGCAGCGCGGCTGGCGCTCGCGGGCTTTTATAGTCTGATGGGCGTCGGGCTGTTGGCGAAGGGCTTACTCGGCATCGTCCTGCCGTGCGGTGTGATCGGTTGCTACTACTTGCTGCGGCGAAGCTGGCCGCCCTTCTTAACCACCTTGCTTTGGGGGCTGCCGCTCATGTGTGCCGTCGCCGCCGTGTGGTATGCGCCCGTCATCGCGCGTCACGGCCGGACGTTCATTAACGAGTTCTTTATCCAGCACCACTTCGCGCGCTACGTCTCGAACAAATATCACCACCCGCAGCCATTCTATTTCTATCCGCCCGTGCTCGCGCTCATGGCGCTGCCGTGGACGGCGTTTCTCGTGGCGGCGCTCGTGCGTGCGCGTAAGTGGCACTGGCGCGGCGACGCGGCGACGGACAGGTTGCGCGTGTACGCGTTCGCGTGGGTCGTCGTGCCGGTCGCGTTCTTCTCGCTCTCCGGCTCGAAACTGCCGGGCTACATACTGCCGGCGCTCCCCGGTGCGGCGCTCCTTGCGGGCGCGCGGCTGACGCAATACTTCAACGGCGGCGACGGCATACGCGCGATGCGCGCGACGGGCGTGCTGCTACTACTCTTCGTCGCAGGCTTGCTCGGTTATGAACTGCGCGCATGGCCGATCAGCCTGCTCTGTACGTTGCTGGTCGCGGCTGCGCCACTCGCGGCCGGGCTGTGCGCCGTGCTGCGACCGCAGGCGCGGCAGTGGTGCGCGTGGGGCGTGGTCGCGGCCGCGTTCGCTGTGGTCGTTATCATCGCGGCCTGCGCGCTCGGGCCGGCGACCCGGCGCGATTCCGTGCGCGATCTGTTCCGGCAGGCGGACGCGCGCGGCTACGCGTCCGCGCCGGTCTACGGGCTGCACACCATCGAACGCACGGCCGAGTTCTATGCCGCCGGTCGCCTCGCTTACGATCAGCAGGGCGAGCCGGTCATGTACGACTGGGTTGGCTACGTGATGCAGGCTGCACGCACGCACGACGGCCCCGTGCTCGTCATCGTGCCGGACGAATACGTGTGGCAATTGACCGGCTATTCGTCTTTGATCTGTGACGTAGTGGGCAGCAACGGCCGCGTCGCGCTCGTGGCGGCACGCGCGCGCTAGCACTTACATTGGCTTGCAAGACCGTACAAACGTGGCCGCTAATTCTCAGCCCGCAAGGCACGATCAAAAAAATCGATCACGCGGCGGTCGTAGGCTTCGCCCTTTTCGCCTGGCGCGGCGGCGGTGTTGCGCCCCGTCAACGGTAGGTCGCTGATCAGTTCGGCGTGCGTCGAGGCGGGGAAGCACCGGGCCAGTGCGATGGTGGAATCGCGCAGGTAGCCCGCGTCTGCGCCGGTCAGCAGCAGCACGTGCGTGTCTGCGAGCGAGGCGGCGAGCGTGCAGGCGGGCGCGTTCTCGTAACGACCGAGAAAGTAACAGCGCACGCCGAGCCGGGCGAGCGCGTAAGCAAGCTCAGCGTCCAAGCCGGTGCGATCTTTAACGGCGGCATGTAGGAGCGCATCGGGCGCGGCCGGGATCGAGTCGAGCACTAAGGCGCGCGGGCGGTCGTTTGCCGGTGCTGGCGCGCTGGCGGCGAGCGCGGCGTATGCGCCGAGTTCGACGCCGTAGAGGCCGATCTGGCGGCCGACGAGCGTGCGCCCCTGCGAAGTTTTCAGCGTGCGCAGAAAGGCGAGCGCAGCGCGCGTGTCGGCGGCTTCGCGCGTGCCGAAGGAGGTGGTGCTGACGAGCGCGTTCTGCCCGTGCCCGCGCAGGTCGGGCCAGAGCACCGTGCAGTTTGTCGCCTCGTTGATCTTGACGCCGAGATTGAGCAGCCACGAGCGGTCTGCGCCGTAGCTGTGCAGCAGGATGACGGCGGGCGCGCCCTCCGCGCCGCGCAGCACCCAGCCGCGCGCCTCCGTGCCGTCGTCGTTGGGCCAGTGCTCGTCCGTCGCCTTGATCGGCACGAAGTATTTGTCCGGCGTGACCAGATAGGGGCGGCTCGTCGGGTGCGCCACCGCCGTCACGAGCCACCAGACCCAACCGCACAGACCGAAGAGTAGCAGCGCCACGACGGGCAGGAACGCCCGCAACAATTTCCGTCCGGCTCTGCGTCTTCTTAACATCGAGCGCAATTATGAAGGATGAAAGGGCAGTTGTCAGATGCCGGCGGTCAGTGGTCAATCACGAACCGGCCGCCGACGGCTAACATTCGGCGTCTGTTTTCTCAGCCCACGCCTTTGCCTGTCTGTAGTCGTCCGGCGTGTTGATATTTGCGAGCAGCCGCTCGGCGTCTGTGAGATCGGTCAACTCGTCGGGCTTAACAAGGCGCGTGCGGACGCGTTGCAGCAACACGCGCGGGCGCAACTCGCCGCTGCGTAACATCTCTTCGACGTGGGCGAGACAACTTGCGCGCCGGTAGAGCGTGCAGAGCGGCTGCACTCGTGCGTCGGCCTGCAAAGGGGCGACAGCGTCGAACTCATCCGTCGCGTAAGTCGCAAGCCGCTGCCACAACGCGCTGCTCGCAAACGGCAGGTCGCAGGAAACAACGGCCGCCCACGGCGCGCGGCAGGCGCTGAGCGCCGCGTGCAGCCCGCCGAGCGCGCCCCGTTCTGCATAGATGTCGGGGACAATCGGGAGACTTAAGGCCGCGCTGTCGAGCCGTGTGCTGACTACGCGCACGTGCGGCGTGATTGCGCCGAGCGAACGCGCGATCCGCGCCGCGAAGGTCTCGCCGCCAAGCCGCAGACGCGCCTTGTCGCAGCCCATCCGGCTCGAAGCGCCGCCCGCCAGAATGAAACCCTCGATCTCAAGCATAAACCGCCCACAAACGCCCCGGCACGTTAACACGCGCGCGAAACGGGCGGCAAGATGAAAGAAGTCCGGCCGCGGCAGGGTCGCGCCGCCAGAGCGGAAGCCTGTTTTTCAAGAGGGATGAAAGCCGGTTGGCAATAGTTGGCAATGTAAAAACAATGTTGACAAAAGATGGAATTAGGCCTAATCTTCTCGCACTGGGCCTAGAGCGAGGCCTAAGTCCATGCCGGGCTACAGCCAATGGGTCTAAGCCGCTAACTTAGCGCTCCTCATCAAATTCAATTTAGTCTCAAGCAAATTCCGATGAATACATACATTGGAAGCGGCCCGTCTATCCATCTACGCCGCGCGCAGAGCGGCGTCAGCATGGTTGAACTGCTTCTGGTCGTAGCCGTGATGACCATCGTGCTCGTCATGGCCGTCCCCAGCTTTTTCAATGCCCAGCGCGTGGCCCGGATGAACGGGATGACGAGAGAGGTGGCGACGCAACTCCGCCTCGTCAGACAGGAGTCAATGGGGCAACTGCGCGCCATGACGTTCCAGTATAACGATACGAATAAGCAGATCGTCGTTATCCGCCACGCCGCCGCCGGCCCCGCCGTGCTGACCGGCGTCAACTACCCGAACAACGGGGTCGTCGTGCGAACTGTGCCACTGACGGGCGGCGGTTTATCTGCGGCCGAGATCACCTATGGGCGGCCGGCCGGCGTGCCCATCGCGCCGCTCGGCGACAACACGTCGCTCACGGCGCTCACGGGCGGCAACCTCAACATTACCTTCCAGCCCGACGGGTCGGTGCTAGACGCCGCAGGCGCTCCGGTAGATGTTGCGCTCTATTTTTATAACCCGCGCACGCCTTTAAATACTGCTGCCGCCATCTCTGTGCTTGGTTCGGCCGGTCGGGTCAAATTGTGGAGGTACTTAACCAGTGCGAACAGCTACGTGGAATAAATGTTCGCCGCCGGCGCGGACACGGACAAGCACGCGGGCGCGCACCGACGCGGGCTTTACCCTGCTCGAAACGACGATTGCGATGCTGGTGTTGATGATCGGTCTGCTCGGACTGGCCTCCGCCCTAGCCTTCAGCCTGAAGGTCAGCAATCGTGGCCGCAACGTCACCAATTCCAAACTGCTCGTCGTCTCCGTGATGGAGCAGATGGAGACGCTGCGTAACACCAAGCAGTTAAATTTCTGCCAGATCAGCAACACCGGTGCGACGGACTTGGCCAACTGTCTGCCCAATCCGGGCACGCCCGCCTTCGGCGGTTTCGCCACAGGCTTCCAGCCCGTCGCGCTCAACCCCGGCCCGGATGGCATTCTCGGCACTGGTGACGATCTGCTCGATGCCGGCCGCGACGGCGTCTATGGTACGGCCGATGATTTTACCAACCCGGCGCTCGGCCTCACGGGGTTCAGTCGGCAGATAATCATCACCAACTTGAGTCCGACGTTGAAGCGCATCGAGGTCACGCTCAAATCTGCGGGCGCTGGCCCCGGCGGCGCGGCTGATCTCGTCGGCGTTAGTTATCTGAACGACAACGCGCATAGCAATTTCACGCCCTGAGATCGTATCTGCGCCACGCGACCGCGCACGCTGGCCGTGCCGGTCGTCTTCGCGGAGGCTACTTATGGATTCTCTGAAGAATGATCACGGACAGGCCGGTTACTCGCTCATCGAACTGCTGCTCGCAATGAGCTTCATGGTGGTAATCATGGGCGTCGTCTTTACCTTTGCGCGCGACAGCATGCGAACCAACGTCGTCACGATGGAAATGACCGAGGCGCAGGAGAGCGTCCGGTCGGCGCACGAGATGCTCAATCGTGATCTGATCAGCGCGGGCGACGGCCTAAACGGCATCAATAACATCAGCCTGCCGCGCCTCT
>DASVQA010000153.1:0-30488 GCA_036389375.1 Pyrinomonadaceae bacterium
TCCCCGACGTGCCCACGCCCCGCGTCAAAGCACTCGTGGACGCGGGCGGCATGCGCGCCACCACGAACTTCAGCGAACTGAGCAAGTGCGACGCGATCATCATCTGCGTGCCGACGCCGCTCCGCAAAACAAAAGAGCCGGACATCTCCTATATCCTCGCCGCCGCCGAACAGATTCAACAGAACTTGCGGCGCGGGCAGTTGATCGTGCTTGAGTCCACGACCTATCCCGGCACGACCGACGAAGTGCTGCTGCCAATGTTCACCGATGGCGGCCTCGCGCTCGACGCGGATTTTCTGCTCGCCTTCTCGCCGGAGCGGGTTGATCCCGGCAATCCGCAATTCCAGACGCACAACATTCCAAAGGTCGTGGGCGGCTGCACGGACGATTCGACGGCCGCCGCCGCCGCGCTCTATGGCGCAATCGTCAATCACGTGCATCCGGTCACGTCCGCTCGCGTCGCGGAAGCGGCGAAACTGCTTGAGAACACCTTTCGCGCGGTCAACATCGGCATGGCGAACGAGATGGCGCGGCTCTGCTACGCGCTCGGCATAGACACCTGGGAAGTGATTCGCGCGGCGGCGACCAAGCCGTTCGGCTTCATGCCCTTCTATCCCGGCCCCGGCATCGGCGGCCACTGCATCCCGCTCGACCCCCACTATCTTTCATGGAAGGCCCGTCAGCACGGCTTTGACTCGCGCTTCATCGGCCTCGCTGAAGAGGTCAACTCGCGCATGCCGGAACACGTCGTCCAACTCGTCGCCGACGGGCTAAACGACGAGGCACAGGCGTTGAAGAACGCGCGCGTACTGCTGCTCGGCGTGGCCTACAAGAAGGATATTGACGACGTGCGCGAAAGCCCCGCGCTCTCGATCATAGATCGCCTGCGCGCCAAGGGCGCAGACGTGCGCTATCACGATCCGTTCGTGGCGGAAGTCCGCTTCGACGACGCGCACACGGAAGGATCGGGCGCACCACTCCAATCCGTCGCGCTGACGGACGAAGAACTGAAGGCGGCCGACTGCGTCGTGATCGTCACCGACCACAGCCAGATCGACTACCGCCGCGTCTGCGAGTTGACGAAGCTGATTATAGACACGCGCAACGCGCTCGACCGCGACCTGCGCCGCACAAGCTGCGCGCGCATCGTCCGGTTGTGAGACAGCGTAGGCGCAGTCCAACACAGCGCACAAAGATACAGAGGGCACAGAGAAGAGCAAATCTCTCTGTGCCCTCTGTGTCTTTGTGAACTGCGGCTTACTCCCTATTCGCTTCTTGTTGCCACGTGGCGATGCATTGTGCGAGGGCACTGGCTAGCGGCTGCGGTTGCCAATCAAGGGCGAGCGCGCGCAAGGCTGTGATGTCTGCCCGCCATGCGTGCGGATCGCCGGGCCGGGCCAGGCCGTGACAGCGGATCTCTTTCTCCGGGGCGACGAGCGCGCGCACCTGCCGGGCAAGCTCAAGCACGCTCGTCTCTGCACCGCTCGCAACGTTGATGACAAGACAGCGTGCTTCGTCAGTCGCTTGTGTCTTGGCTGTGGCTAATGCGATGAACGCGGCGGCAATGTCATCAACGTGCAGGTAGTCGCGCGTCTCCGTGCCTGTGCCGGCGAGCCAGATGGTCGCGTCCGCGCCGGCACATTGGCGGTAGAGTTCCCACACCAGCAGCCGGCGCTGCGCCGCGCCAAAGAGCGAGAAGAGGCGACAGACCAGCACGTTGAGGCCAAAGCACTCGGCATACTCGCGCGCCAGCAGTTCACACGCGGCCTTGTGAAAACCGTAAGGCGAGATGGGCCGCACCGGCGCGTCTTCGCGCGCGGGGAGCGCCGTCAGGTTGCCATAGACGGCGGCGCTTGAAGGAAACAGGATGAGGGGGCGCAAACCAGCACGCCGCACGGCGTCGAGCGTGTTTGCCCACGTCATGACGGCGGCGCGCAGATCATCGAGCGGCGTCTGCAAAGAGGCAGCGACCGACGCTGTGCCCGCGCCGTGCAGCAACACGTCGGGCGCAAACGCGCTGACGATGCCGGCGAGGTCTGAAGTCAACACGTCCGCCTGCACGTAAGCGCCGGGCCAGCCCGCGCCCGGTTGGCTCGCCCGCGCCACCCCAAGCACTTCATGCCCGGCGCGGGCCGCCCAGCGCCCCACGCTGCCGCCCAGGAATCCGTTGCTGCCCGTAATCAGGAGACGCACGACTTAATCAATCACAGGTGCGACGCTACGCGGCGCAAACACATTGTCCGCCAGCAACGCGCGCAGCGAATCGGTAATGACGGGCGCACAGACGGCCGGTGTGAAGTGCCGGCCGATGTGTGCGTAGCCGTTATCGGCGAGGCGCTGCCACAACTCGCGCTCACGGTAGAGCGCCACGACGGCGGCGGCAAAGGCGGCGGCCGTATCCGTGATCATGGCCGAATCCTCGTGTATGAGACCCATGCCTTCCGCCCCGACGCTCGTCGTCACGCACGGCAACCCGTGCGCCAGCGCCTCGCCGATCTTGCCCTTTACGCCCGCGCCGTAGCGTAGCGGCGCAACGAAGACGCGGCGCGTCTGCCAGAACGTCGTCACGTCTGGCACATAACCATGCACGCGCACCGACGCATCGGCGTAAGCGCCGATCTCGGCCGGGTTGTCGCCGATGATGTCGAGTTCGATGTCCGGCAACGCTTGTTTGATAAGTGGAAAGACTTCGCGCATGAAGTAGCGCACGCCGTCGCTGTTCGGGCGATGCGCGAGGTTGCCGATAAAGAGTAGTTGGCGACGTTCATCAAACGGCAGACCGCGCTCGTGCAGTTCGTGGATCGTCGGGATGACTTCTATCGGCGCGCCGGGCGCAACTTCAGCGACGGCCCGTTTATCTTCTGCCGAGTTGCACCAGATCAGATCGCTCATGCGTGCGAGGCGCGTCTCAAGTTTGCGGTAGTGTGCCGCTTGCGTTGCGATCTGCGGGTCGTTGGTGACGGCGTGCTCGCGTGCAAAGCGCAGGAAATGTGCGTCCACCATGTCGAAGATGAGGCGCACGCCCGCACGCCGCAGGCGCGGCATGAACGCGGCGGCCACCGGCGGGCGGCTCACGACGGCGGCAGCAAAACGGCGCGCGCGCAGCAGACGCGCGACGGCCGCTACACTCGTCGTCTCGATCCCTTCCTGCCACAGCCGCTTTTCATATTCCGGCCATTCCGGCCGGTTCATCGGCACAAACATGACGCGGCACGAGCGCGCGAGTGTGCGCAGGATAAAGAGCATGCGCGCGCTCCCGGCATCGCGGTCGGGCGTCGGCACGCGTTCGTCAAAGATGATGACGCGCGGCCCCCGGCGGCGGTCGTTGGCGCGCGCAATGTTCGCTGGATCGTTCGGCCAGTGTTCGCGCGCCAACACCGCTTGCCACTTGGCGACGAACTTCTCGTGGTTGACCACTTGATAGCGTTTGAGACCCGTGCCGGTGTCGCGGCCCGCCGTTGCCCCCTCGTAGTGGATGAGCCGCGAGGCGGGCTGGAAGACGACCTTGTGGCCGAGCGCGCGCACGCTCATGCAGAGGTCTGCGTCCTCGTAGTAGGCGGGCGCGAAGCGGCGGTCGAAGCCGCCGACTTGCTCGAACAGTTCTTTGCGAATCAGGAGCGACGCGCCGGAACAGTAATCAACCTCGCGCGCGAAATTGAAACTTCTATCGTCGCCCCTGCGCCCCCAACCGCAGTGATGGGGCACGCCGTCGCGCCAGATGATCGCGCCCGCCTCCTGAATTGTGTGGTCAGGATAGAGAAAGAGCGAGCCGACCGCGCCCACGCGCTCGTCGCCTTCGACCGTAGCAACGAGTGCGCGCCACCAACCGGGCAGCACGAACGTGTCGTTGTTCAAAAAGATCAGGTAGCGCCCACGCGCAATGGCTGCGCCTTGATTGCACGCGTCCACGAAGCCGAGATTCTCTTCGTTGTTGACGACCTTGAGCAACGCACCGAAATGCGCGAGCAGGCGCGGCGTCTCGTCGCGCGAGGCGTTGTTGACAATGATGATCTCGTTCGCCGCGAGGTCAACTTCGCGCAACAACGCGCGCAGGGCTTGAAAGGTGTACTCGACCTTGTTGAAGACGGGGATGATGATCGAGGTGCTGATGGCCCGGTCGGCCGTATTGGCTGTCGCCTGCGCGCCGTCCATGAGGAATAGGAAATCCTGCGCGCTCCATAGCTCATCTTTTAGTGCGATATCGGGCACGGCGCGCGGGCGCGTGGGCCAAGCGCGGTCGAGATCGAGGCCGTGCTTGACGGCGAGATGGAGCACGTATTCGCCGAAGCCGAAGAGGCGCGCCGCGCCGCCCACGCACGCGCCGACCGTGCCGACGAGCGCGCGCTTCGCCAGAATCTTCAGCGCAAGCGGCGCGCGCTGCTGCAAGCGTTCCTTCAGTCGCGGCGTGTGACTCATGGATGAGAGCGCGCGTCCGCTTCGTCAGCAGGCGTGGGCGCGAAGTCGGTCGTCCAATTCAGGAGCGGGCGCACAAGACCGGGCATCGGGCCGATGTAATCGCCCCGCGCCGTGTCGCCCTGCTGGCTGTCGATCACCTGAAAGGCAACTACCTTGCTGGCTTCGACGTGCAAGGCCGTCGCCGGATAGTGCGACATGACGGAGGCGTGGACGAGCAGGCTGCCTTCGGCCAAGTAGTTGCCGGGAATCCATGCGGTGCTTGTGTACGTGCCGGCGGGGCGGGCCCGCCTGCGCCACTCTAGCCCCGTGTCGTGTGCGCTAAAGATGTGCGTGCCCGTTTCGTTGTAGACCTCGACGACGGGCGTTAAGGTCTGCTCTGCTTGCAAGACCTCGTAAGTAATTTGAAGCCCGACGGGGCGGCGTATGTCTGCGGCGGCGATGGTTGCGCCCGCTTCGTCGCACACGCGCACGCGGCGCAGGCGCACGATGTTGTTGCCCGGCGCTTCAGTTTCAGTCCACGCGCGCTCTGCGCCCACGTTCCAGCTTGAACTCAAGTAAGCGTTGACGACCGAGCGCGCGTCGCCTTCGTTGACGATCTCGCCCTGCTGCATCAGGAGCACGCGTTTGCAGAGGCGCGTGACGGCGGGCATGTTGTGCGAGACGAAAAAGATGGTGCGCCCCTGCTGGCGTATCTCGTGCATCTTGTCGAGACACTTCTGCTGGAAGGCGGCGTCGCCGACGGCGAGCACCTCGTCCATAATCAGCACCTCCGGCTCAAGGTGCGCGGCGACGGAGAAGGCAAGGCGCACGTACATGCCCGACGAATACCACTTGACCGGCGTTTCGATAAACCGCTTAACCTCCGAGAAGGCCACGATCTCGTCAAACTTGCGGTCGATCTCCACGCGGCGCATGCCGAGGATCGCGCCGCTCAGGTAGATGTTCTCGCGCCCCGTCAATTCCGGGTGAAAGCCCGTGCCGACTTCGAGCAAACTGCCGACGCGCCCGTAGAGCGCGACGCGCCCGGTCGTCGGCTTCGTGATGCGCGAGAGGATTTTCAGGAGCGTGGATTTACCCGCGCCGTTGTGCCCGATGATGCCGACGAGTTCGCCCTGCCGCACTTCCAGATTGATGTCCTTGAGCGCCCAGAGCGTGCGGCGCGCGGCGTGCCCGTTTTGGCGACGGCGAAACGGCGCGCGCACGATGCCTTCGAGCATCTCGCGGAACGTGAAATAGCCGGGATGCAGCCCGCCGATGCGGTAACGCTTGCTGACGTTCTCAATGGTCACCATCGGCTGCATCACGTTCGTCAGATCACGTCGGCAAAGGTCGCTTCCAACCGGCGGAAGATGTAGGTGGCCGCGACGACGAGCGCGCAGGTCAGCACGGCGGCGATAGCGACAGGCCCAAGCGGCAAGGCGCTCCCCGCCAGCGCGGCGCGAAAACCTTCGACGATGCCGGTTACGGGGTTGGCCGCGAGCAGCCAGTACCAGCGCCCCTGCAACTTCGTCGCCGGATAGATGACGGGCGAAGCGAAGAACCAGAACTGCATCATGAACGGAACGACATGGCGCAGGTCGCGGTACTTCACCGTCAGCGCCGAGATGAGCAGGCCGACGGCGAGCGCCAGCAGCACGAGCAGTGCGACAAAGCCCGGCAGGAGCAGCAGCGACCACGTGAGCGCCACTTGATAGTAGAACGCCAGCGCGAAGAGGATGATGGACGCGACCACGAGATCGACCAGCCCGGCCGCCGTCGCCGCTGCCGGGATGAACAGGCGCGGGAAATAGACCTTCGTGATCAGGCTCGTGTTCTGCACGAGGCTGCCGGTCGAGTTGCCGACGGCGTTGGCGAAGAACGTCCAGAGCAGCAGCCCGGCGTAGGCAAAGAGCGGGTAAGGGAGCGCGCCTGCTTCAAGGCCGCCGAGCCGGTGAAAGATGAGCGTGACGATGAGCATGGTGCAGAGCGGCTGGATGATGACCCACGCCGCGCCCATCAAAGTCTGTTTGTAGCGCACCTTGATGTCGCGCCAGATGAGGAAATAGAGCAGTTCGCGGTACGTCCAGAACTCCGCCAGATCAAGCTGCACGCCCGACTCTTCCGACTCGATCAGGAAGCGTGGGCGCACCGGCGCAGACTGATCGCCCGATGGCGTCTGACTCGCGCTCAAAGTGAATTGTTGGGCGGCGGGCGCGGGCGTGAGCGGGCGGGCGCTGTCGCTGGGCTTCAAACTCATCAAACGTTCTCAAGTCGCTTCGCGGGCGAGGTCAGTCTAGCCACGCGCGCCCGCGAGCGTCAAGCAAGGGCGACGCGGCGCAGCGCTGTTGCCGGGCCCGTGTGTCTCCGGTTGCCTGCGTCGGCGCTATGGCCGCCCGCCGCAAGTCTCCGGTTTGCCGTGCGCGTGCTATACTCCGCCGCGCCCGCGAAGCTATCTGTGATGACTCCCGCTCAGACTGACACCCTCTCGCCAGCAGACAGAGCAACAAGCGTAACCGGCAGCAGCCCGTTGGCTAAATGGTTGGAGCGAGCTACGGTCGGCTGTCTGTTTCTGTTTGCGGCCGTTGCCCCGCACTCGATTGCGGCAACGCAGACGGCGTGGCTGCTGGCGCTGCTGTTGTGGGTGACGAGATTTCTGCTCAGCCCGCGCCCGCGCCTCTATCGCACGCCGGTTGACTATGCGCTGCTCGGCTTCTTCATCCTCACCTTTATCTCCGCGCTCCTCTCTTACAATCCTGAACTGTCCGTCGGCAAACTACGCGCGGCCAGCCTCTTCACCATCGTCTATCTCGTCGCGGAAAACATTCGCACGCGGCACGTGCTGCGCGCGCTCGTCGTCGTCGTCGTCGCTTCGTGTCTCTTGAATGTCGCTTACACGTTCGGCGTGCTCGCGGTCGGGCGCGGCGTGCGGGTCGCGGAGTTGAATCCGGCAGGGCCGCTCTACGCGGCGGGCGTGCGCGCGGGCGAGACGCTCGTGGCGGTTGACGGTGTGGCGGCGAACAGCCCCGAAGAGTTGGAGCGCGGCATCAGGGCGGCACGCCCCGCGACCGACCGGCAGATTCGCTGGCCCAACCAATCGGTGGCTTGTAGCTGGGATGAACGTTCAGCATGCGTGGGCGGGCATCACGCGGAGGTGCTGTCGGTTTTCAGCGTCCCGCGCGACAGTCTCGCAGCCGGCGACACGGCGAGCGCGCGGCTCGGCATCACGCGCTGGACGCGCGGGCGCGACGACCGCGCCACAGGCTTCTACGGCCAGTACACGACCTATGGCGAGGCGCTGCAACTGATCATGTCGCTCGCGCTCGGTCTGTTCATCGCCCTGCCACAGAAACGGAACATGCGCGGGGCGCTGCTGGGCTTCGCGCTGGCGGCGCTCGCCGCCGCTTTGGTGCTGACGGTGACGCGCGCCTCCTGGCTCGGTTTTCTGGTGTCGGCTTTCGTCATCGCGCTCACACATGCGCGCCGCCGCGCGTTGCTGTTGACGGCCGTTGTGATGCTGCCGCTCGTCTGTGCCAGCCTCTTCGTCTTGCAGCAGCAACGGCGCGTCGGGTTCATCGATCCGCAGGAAGGCTCAACCGCATGGCGGCTCGTCGTCTGGCGCGAAGGCGCGCGCGTGCTCGTCAGTCGCCCACGTCATCTGCTCGTCGGCGTCGGCATGGATTCGCTCAAACAACGCTGGCGCGAGTGGAGCATGTTCGCGGGCGGCAAACTACCCTGGGGGCATCTGCATTCGACGCCTTTGCAGATCGCTTTCGAGCGCGGCATCCCGGCCCTGCTCGTCTGGTTGGCGCTACTCTTCATCTACGCCCGCATGCTCTGGCGACTCGCACGGCGAAGCGCGGGCGCAAACTGGATCGAGCGCGGTCTTGTGCTCGGCGCACTGGGCGGGCTGTGCGGTTTCGTGACGAGCGGGCTGGTGCACTACAATCTCGGCGACTCGGAAGTGGTGATGATCTTCTACTTCATCATGGGTCTTGCCCTCGCCGCCCAACATCAAGCCGCGCCGCCAGCGCACGAAATTTAGGGCGGCAGCGCGGTCACGACACACATTGCGCCTCGCCGCAGGACTATAAGCAGGGAGTGTCTAAATCAGGGTCGCTAACGATAAATCATGGGCCTCAGCAAAGGAAGTCCCTCTCTGTCAGGATCGGTTCGTGGCCGGGCCCGCAGGGCGCTCTGGCCTCACAGCGGCAGTGCGCCATAACGCGCGCCCGCCTGTTGGCGCAGCCGTCGTTTACGCCGCCGCAACAGTCCGTGCGGCACGACAAGCCCGGCGACGAGCCGCGCGGCTTCCACGAGCGACGGCGCACCGCGCGGGTCTTTGAGCAGCAGACCGAGCGCCGTCCGTTTGTGTCCCTGTCGCATAAACTCCTGCGCGCTGCGAAAACGCGCGAGTGCCTGCACGCCTGCGAGTGCGCGCGCGCTCAAGCCTAACGCTTCGGCCGCGCGCTGCTGCGCCGCCAGCCGCTCGGCCAGCATCATCGTCAGATTCTGGCTCGCATTCGAGTCGTGCTGCCGCCAAGCGGACAGCACGCGCGCGTCGAAAGCAAACTCGCCCGTGGCGCTCAGGCGCAGGTATAACTCGTAATCTTCGAGGCGCGCCTGTTCGTTCCAAGCGGGCACGGGCAGCGCGGCGCGACGATAGACGACGGTCGGGCTGAGCGGCGCAAGCGTGGTCAGAAGCATCGCGCGTGCGTCGCCGTCCACGTAGCGTGCCCAGTCGGTCGTGCAATCAATGATGCGCTCCGCCGCGTCTATGCTGTAAGCATGACCGTAGGCCAGAACGGCGCGCGGGCGCGCTTCGAGTTGAGCGACGCGCGCGGCTAAAAAGTCGGCCAGCCAGAGATCGTCCGAGCCGAGATAGGCGAAATAAGCGCCGCGCGTGTGCGCCAGCCCCTCGTTGAGCGTCGCGGCGAGGCCGCGATTCGGGCGCACGATCAGTTCGCACGCGACGGGCGCATCGCGCAGCACGCGTTCGATGATGCGCGGCGAGTCGTCCTTTGAGCCGTCGTCAATGACCAGCAACTCGCGCGGGCGAAGCGTCTGGCGGAAGATCGAGCGCAGGCATTTTTCGACAAAGCGTGCGTGGTTGTAGGATGGCACGACGACCGAGACATCGGCGTGCGGCAAGGCTGCGCTGTGGGGCGTGTTGGTCACGGTCGGCGCGCTGATTATATTGCGCCGGGCGCGCACGTTGAAACTAAGAATTGCAGCGAAACCAAAATTGCAGCTCGCTTGCGCCCCGCGCGGATCGTTCATGGACTCAAGCCACATAAAAGAGCTACTGCCGCGCGCCCTGCGTCGCCGGCTCGGCGCGGGCCGGCGCTGGCTGCGTGCGCGCCCGCCGCGCACGCGCCGCCAGCATGCACAACTGCTCGCCTCGTCTGCGCTCACGCCCGCCGACCGCGCCCTGCTAAGTAAAGTTGACACCCGCATCTCCTACGAAGACGGCATGTACAAGGGCGACGGCGCACACTATTTCAAGGTCGGGCTGTCCGCGATCCATTGCATAGACGAGGCGCTCGCGGCGGCACAGATCGAACGGGTGCAAAACATACTCGATCTGCCCTGCGGCTACGGGCGCGTGCTGCGCTTCCTCGCGCAACGCTTCCCCGCCGCGCGCATCACCGCCTGCGAGTTGCTGCCGGACGCCGTGCGCTTCTGCGCCGAAACGTTTGGCGCGCAGCCCGCACAGTCCACCTACAATCTCGACGAGTTGACGCTTCCTGCCCGCTATGATCTCATCTGGTGCGGCTCGCTCATCACACACCTCGACGCCCCGCGCACGCGCGCCCTGCTCAAATTCTTCGCCCGCCACCTAGCGCCCGGCGGGTTGCTCCTCTTTACCGCGCACGGCGACTTTGTGGCCGCGCGCATCGAAGCGATGGCCGCTTTTTACGGGCTGAATCCACAGGACATCCCCGCGCTCGTCGCAGCCTACCAACGCGATGGTCATGGCTATCTCGACTACCCGGAAGCGGCCGGTTACGGCGTCTCTCTAACCGCGCCCGCGTGGCTGCGCGCAGAGGCGCAAGCGGCAGGCCCTTTGCGCGAAGTCTATTTTCGTGCGCGCGGGTGGGACGAGCATCAGGACGTGTTCGGGTTCGTGCTGCCAGCTTAAGCGTCCGCGCCCATGAAAGTTCTGCACATACTCGATTCGCTGGGTCGCGGCGGCACGGAGGTGCTGGCGCTCGACCTGTGCCGGAACGCGCGCGCCGCAGGGCTTGATCTCATCTTGGCCGCGACGGGCGGCGGCGCGCTCGAAACCGAGTTCCGCCGCTCCGGCGTCGAGTTCGTCCGGCTCAAACGTCGCCTGCCTGTCGATCTCCTGCTCGCCGCGCAACTGCGCGCACTCATCCGGCGGCACGCGGTCGCAGTTGTCCACACGCATCAAGCGGTCGAGGCGCTGCACGCTTATCTGGCGACGCGCGGCGCGGGCGTCAGACAGGTGATGAGCTTTCACCTCTGCGCGGCGGACGCGAAGAACCGGCGCGCGCTCAAATTCCTCGCGCCGCGCATGGATGCCAACATCGCCGTCAGCCGCGACCTGCTCGCGTGTCTCGGCGCGCACGCCCGGCTCGACACGGCATGCAACTTCCGCGTCGTCTATAACGGCGTGGACGAACACAGATTAAAACCGGCAGGCGGCAACCTGCGCGCGGAATTAAAGCTTGCGCCGGACGCGCTGCTCGCCGGCATGGTCGGCAACTTCTACGCCGACGGGCGCAAGGATCAGTTGACCGTCTGTCGGGCGCTGCCGCAACTGTTCGCCGCCGCGCCGCACGCGCATTTCGTCTTCGTCGGCGCGCACGCGGCAGACGCGCCGCAGGTCTTTGACGAGTGCGTGCGCGTCTGTCAACAACAGGGCATCGCGCCGCGCGTCCACTTCTTAGGCCAGCGCGCAGACGTACCAGACATACTGCGCGCGCTCGATCTCTTCGTCTTCTCGTCGCGCGCGGACTCGTTCGGCTTGGCGGTCGTCGAAGCGATGTTGACGGGCGTGCCCGCCGTCGTCTCCGACATCGGGGCGCTGCGCGAAGTAACGGCCGAAGGTCGCTACGCCGTGATGTTCCGCACGGGCGACGCGGACGAACTGGCGCAACGTCTGATCGAACTGGCCAACGACAGGGCGCGGCGCGCGGCCCTCGGCGCACGCGGCCGAGTCTGGGCGGCCGAGCAATTCGGCATCGCGGCCCACATCACGCGGCTGCGTGAACTGTACGCGGCGCTGGCGGGCATGCCATGATGCGAACTGCAAAGCGTATGAGCGAGACTGGCAGAGAGGCTGAAGCGGCGTGCGTGTGTTGATGGGGATGCCGGAGGGCGCGTCGCTGGGCGGCCCCGCCGCGTGCGAGCCGCCGTTCGTGGCGGAGTTGCAACGACTCGGCATCGCGGTCGGCACAGAAGTATACGTGTATGGCGAGCAGTTGGCGGGCACGACCTTGCAGCAGCGCGTCCGGCGTGTGCTGCGCACCGCGCGGCGGCTGCGGCGGCGGCTGCGCAGCGAGCCGTTCGACGTGCTGCATCTGAACTCGTCGTTTGACGGCCGCGCCGTGCTGCGCGACGTGGCCACGCTCGGCCTCGTCCGCCGCAGTCCCACGAAAGTCTTCATCAAGTTTCATGGTTCAGACGCAGACCTCCTGCGCACGAGCGATCCGGTGCTGCGCCGCTTCACCCGCACCTTGCTGGCGCGCGCTGACGGCATCGGTGTGCTGTCAACGGAAGAGAAGGAGAATTTTATGCGCGCGGGCGTCGGCGCAGAGCGCATCTACGTCGTGAAGAACGTCGTGGCGGCGGACGAAACGCAGGCGGCAACCGACGATGCGGCTGAGCTACTGCGCGCGCGTTTGCAGGTCGCGGCCGGCGTGCCGCTCCTGCTCTTTATCGCGCGCTTCATTCCGGCGAAAGGTCTTATCGAAGTTATTCGCGCGTGCGCCACTTTACGCGAGCGCGGGCTGGTGTTTCGGCTGCTCTGCGTGGGCGACGGGCCGGCGCGCGCGGCGGCCGAAGCCGAAGTGGCGCGGCTGCGGCTGCGCCCGCACGCGCAGTTCTTCGGCTACGTGCCGGAGCCGGAGACGCGCGCCTTCTACGCCGGGAGCACGCTGCTCGTCTTCCCGACCTATCATTACGAAGGCTTCCCGATGGTCATCTTCAAATCGCTTGCGGCCGGTCTGCCTGTCATCACGACGCGCATCCGCGCCGCCCGCGACTACCTGCGCGAGCCGGACAACTGCCTCTGGGTCGAGCCGCGCAACGCGGACGCGCTGGCCGAGCAGATCGCGCGGCTGCTGCGTGAACCGAGTTTGCGCGCCGCGATGGCCGCCAACAACCGCGCGCTCGCCGCGCAGTTCACCGCACAGGCGGTAGCGCCCGAATACGTCGCCGTTTACAATCAACTCCTCGGCGGCAGATGAGCACGCCCGGCTTAGCGGGCCAGCCTTGCCTTCTTTGCGCCTTTGCGTCTTTGCGTGAGGCTAATGCTGACCAAAGAATAACCTCACGCAAAGGCGCAAAGCCGCAAAGAGAGGGCGCAAAGAGTGAGTTGTTTATGTGCGGCATCGCGGGATTGATCAGCCTTGAGCCGGACGCGCGCATCGGCGCGATGCTGAAAGCTATCGAGCATCGCGGGCGCGACGACGAAGGCGTGTGGACGAGCGCGCCGTTGGACGACGCGGGCGCGCGCCTCTGTCTCGGTCATCGCCGCTTGGCCATCATTGACACGTCCGCGGCCGGGCATCAGCCGATGAGTTACGCCGACGGGCGCGTGCAGGTCACGTTCAACGGCGAGATTTACAACTACCGCGCGCTACGCCAAGAACTCGCCGCGCACGGCCACCGCTTTCGCACCGACACCGACACGGAAGTCCTGCTCGCCGCCTTCACCGAATGGGGCACGGACTGTCTCACACGCCTGAACGGCATCTTCGCCTTCGCCCTCTGGGACGCGCACACGCGCACGCTCCTGCTCGCCCGCGACCGGCTCGGCGTCAAACCGCTCTACTACGCGACGACAGCCAGCACGAACGGCCACGGGCACACGAACGACGGCCCCGCCCGGCTCGTCTTCGCCTCTGAGATAAAAGCGATCCTCGCGTCTGGTCTCGTCGGGCGTGAACTCAACCTTGAGGCGCTCAATCAATACCTCACGTTCCTGTGGACGCCCGACCCGCACACGGTCTTTCGTGGCGTGCATAAACTCCCGCCCGCGCACCTGCTTATCTGGCGCGACGGGCAGACTGAAGTGCGCGCGTGGTGGGACGTGGCCTTTGATCAGATTGAAGCCGGGCGCGACGAAACGTGGTGGCGCGAGCGCGTGCTTGAGACGCTCGACCGCGTGGTGGAGATGGAGATGGTCGCGGACGTGCCGCTCGGCTCGTTTCTCTCCGGCGGCGTGGACTCTTCGGCCATCGTCGCGCTGATGAACCGCCACAGCGCGGGCCGCCGCGTCTCGACCTACACCATCGGCATCGCGCCGGAAGATTTGCACTACGACATCATCCCCGACGACGCGCGCTGGGCGCGACAGGTCGGCCAACTGCTTGAGACGGACTATCACGAGATCACGCTCAAGCCCGACGTGGTCGATCTCCTGCCGCGCCTCGTCTATCACATGGACGAACCCGTCGCTGACCCGGCCGTTATCACCAGCTATCTCGTCTCGCGGGCCGCGCGCGAGACGCTGACCGTGCTGCTCTCAGGCGTCGGCGGCGACGAGATCTTTGCTGGCTACCCGCGCCAGCTTGCGATGAAACTCGCGTCCGCGCTCGACCCCGTGCCGCAATTCCTGCGCCGGCCCGTCATGCGCGCTATTGCGGAGACGTTGCCCGGCGGCCGGCCCGGTCGTTTCACCGCGCCGCTCCGCAACGCCAAAAAGTTTGCGACGAGCGCTGCGCTCGCCTTCGAGGATCGCTATCTCGGTTTCGGCACGTATTTCACGGACGAGATGAAGCAGCGCCTCTACACAGACGACCTGCGCGCCGCGACGCGCGGCATGGACGCCTACGCGGAACACCGTCGCCACTTCGCGCGGTGCGCGACGGCAGCGCCGCTCAACCGCTTGCTCTACGTCGATCTGAAAACCTTCCTGCCCTGTCTCAACCTCGCCTACACGGACAAGACCTCTATGGCGGCGACGCTCGAAGTGCGCGTGCCGTTTCTGAATCACGAACTGGTGGAACTCGCAGCGCGCATGCCGCCCCGTTTGAAACTACGCGGCTTGCAGCGCAAGTACATCCTTAAGCGCGCGGCCGAAAAGCTCTTGCCGCGCGAGGTTGTGTGGCGTAAAAAGGCCGGCTTCGGTGCGCCTGTGCGCTCGTGGCTGCGCGGCGCTCTGCGCCCGATGGTTGACGATTTGTTATCTGAAGAGACCGTCAGGCGGCGCGGCCTCTTTCGCCCTGAAGAAGTGCGCCGCATCATTGCCGCGAACCTGTCGGGCCGTGCAGACTACAACCTGCAAGTCTTCCAGCTGCTCACGCTCGAACTCTGGCAGCGCACGTTTATGGATCAACCTGCTGGCTGAAATTGAGGAGGTCGCATGTTAAAGCGCACAGTGCTGATGTCTTTGTCGCTCGCCGTCGTCTTAGCGTCTGTCTGGCGCGGCAGCAGCAGCAGCGCGCAGGCTGACAGAGGTCAGACGCCGCGCCCGCTCCGGCCCGTGCATACCTTCTCCATCGTGGCGCGCGACGCGCAGACGGGCGAGTTGGGCGTGGCCGTGCAATCGCACTGGTTCTCGGTCGGCGCAACCGTCCCCTGGGCGGAAGCGGGCGTCGGCGCAATCGCCACGCAGTCGTTCGTCGATCCGAGCTACGGTCGCTTGGGGCTTGAGTTGATGCGGACGGGTAAGAGCGCGCCGGACACGTTGAAGTCGCTCGTCGCGGGCGACGACGGGCGCGACGTGCGACAGGTGGCGATGATTGACGCTGCGGGCCGCGTCGCCGCGCACACCGGCGCGAAGTGCATCGAAGCGGCCGGGCACGCGGTCGGCGACAACTTCTCGGCGCAGGCGAACCTGATGGCGAACGACAAGGTGTGGCCCGCGATGGCGCGTGCCTTCGAGACGACCAAAGGCGATCTGGCCGAGCGCATGCTCGCCGCGCTCGACGCAGCGCAGGCCGCGGGCGGCGATATACGCGGTCGCCAGTCCGCCGCGCTCATCGTCGTCACCGGCAAACCGACGGGCAAGGCTTGGGCTGACCGCATCTTCGATCTGCGCGTTGACGACAGCCCCGAACCGCTCAAAGAACTGCGCCGCCTCGTCACTCTGCAACGGGCCTACAACCACATGAACGCGGGCGACCTCGCCACCGAACGCAAGGACAACGAAGGCGCGCTGCGCGAATACGGCGCGGCCGAGCGACTCGTGCCAGACAACGCCGAGATGGTCTACTGGCACGCCGTCGCGCTCGTCAACATGGGGCGCGTCGAAGAATCGCTCCCCCTCTTTCGCCGCGCCTTCAACGCCGACGCCAACTGGCGCACCCTCACGCCCCGCCTCGCCAAATCCGGCCTCTTACCCGACGACCCCAAACTCATCGAACGCCTCACCAACGCCACTTCATCCAGCCCACCACGCTGACCGCGCAATGCGCCCGCCGTCATGTTCTGTTGCGTGCCCCACGCGCCGCGCGAATACTCCGCGCGCTCCGCTTGATAGCTGCGTCGTGCAACTTGTCCGGCTCATCTCCCGGCAGCACATGACCTTCAAGCGCGAGCCTATACAGCTTGAGCGCAGACGCGTGCGCGCCCGTTCGCAAATAAGCCAACTCGACTGCGACCAGCAATGCCTCTCTTGTTTGATTGATACCTGCCAAGCCGCTGTCCAACGCCTGCCGCATGCTATCGAACAACCGCGCCAACTTATCGGCCGCACTCGATTCGCCGCTTAGGATCAATTCAATATCCGCCGCCAACTCTTCGCGCTCAAAAAGCGGCATTTCCTCATCGTCCGGCAAGTCATCTGTTGCGCTCATGGCGACCTCGCAGAATCCGTAGGTATAGGAACAAGCCCGCGCCCCATCGTCACAAAACAATGTAATCTATTACCCTGCATAAGCGCAACCTATGCAATAATGCAAGCTATTGCTGATCTGGTGGTCATGCTATAAGCAGCGCATGATCGAGGTCAGGCTTAAGCAGGTTCTAGAGGCTCGCGGGCGTAGCCGTTATTGGCTGGAAAAAGAAACCGGAATCCATTTCAACACGTTAGCAAGAATTGAACAGGCCGAGCACACCAACCGCATCGAACTCCGCGTGCTCAACGAGATTTGCCGCGCGCTCGAATGTCAGCCGGGCGACCTGCTGGTTTTCGTTGACGAAGAAAAAAGCGCGAAACCCCGCGCGCAGAAGGGAACTAGAAAAGGAAAGTAAACCCAACCGCAAAGGCAAATAAGCTATCTATCCAGCAGCAGCACTTCATGCGGCCACTTCAACATACGAAGAATAACTGCTTGGCTCTGGAATTTCGTAACCCTCTTCGCGCAACCCTTCCAGATGAAATTCAATCGCCTCCTGAATATTTCGCTCAACCTCGTCCTTAGTCTTTCCGGTTGAGCCACACCCTGGCACATCCGGCGAATAAGCCGAGTATCCGGTCGCCGTCTCTTCTACAATAATCAAATACTTCTTCATGCCTTCAGCCCCGCCTGCTTCAAGATGTTATTCAATGTCCCGACCGCCAACTCATCACCCGCGTGACCGGGCACTGTCACCAACCCCGGCTTCCTCGGATGCTTATATTGATGATGGCTGCCCTTGGTTCTGACCCAATACCAACCATCCTTCTCAATCAACTTAACAACGTCTCGGACTTTCACGTCCCAACAATAATTCTACTACGTCAAACGGTCAATACTCTGCCACTCCTAACGTGCCGACAGGATAGTTTGGTAAGGAAAAGAGCGCAAAACCACGCGCGCAGCAGGGAACTAGAAAAGGCAGGTAAATCAGACCACAGGGGCAACCAAGCTATCTATCAGACAGCGGCGCGCAGTCTTTATGGCTACGCCTTCTCTGAGTGATTTTGAATAATACCAGCTAATGCACGTAGCGCCGCATGGCGTTGTCAGGCATCGACTGACTTGGAACAGGCCCTTCTTCGGAGGTAACAAATTGTCCCCCAATACCGGAGATGATGACCGGGTCACTCCTTCTGGTACGCGAAAGAGATGTTTTCTATGCCCACGATCTCCCACTTCCGCAGCACAAGACCAGATTGTAACTCGTAATGCAGCCGAAGCCGGCCAGCCAGCTTTTTCGTAACCCCTTGCTGCTCCGAGCGCGGCGATGTGCGCGTCCGCATGTCAATGACGAGTGTCGCCTTATTGCCCGCTACTTGCTTCTCTACAATCTCTATTTCCTTCGGCTCGTTGAGATAGAAGCGCCAGCTTGAAGCTTCCGCCGCGCCGTCCTCCGCCGGCACACTGACCCGCTGGCCGTTGATATCTTCGCGGATCGTTTCCACCGTGATTTCAGGCCGCTGGTCTGCGGGCGGCGGGCCACCCTCGCAAGCGCCTGCTGACGCTGACAAGAGAATAATCGCTATACATGCAACCCGTTTTTCTAGCTTCATAACAAGAAGATGCCTAATGCCCGAATTAACCCGCGCCGAGCGCACACATTCAATCTACGACGCAAGGACACAACATGAAAAGAATGCTATCGAGGCGTTGGGTTGAATGAGTTGTTAGCCCGCTTTCTGCTCATCTTCATCTAGCTTCTTCATGTAAGATTCTTCAATAGTCATACAGAAAAACGAAACTGACTCAAAGAATTCAAAGTACCATTGCGAATAATTAGGATTGGTTTTAATAAAATACGCACGATAAGAAAATACTCCATTCCCAAATATTTTAGGCTCTACCGACAACACGGCTGCCATCCTTTGCGATAAATCATCAGGGTCGGGAGAGTTTGCAAACGGCTCTGTCACTCCGATAACGGCATACTTCCCAGGAAGAGCATAACCCTTCTCGTGATAAAAGAGACCTCTAGCGATACGAGCACCTACAGCACTTAATCTTTCAAGCCAGACTTTGTAGGCGGTAGCCGGGCCCAAATAAATCCCGCTCCGTGTATGTAGCTCAACTTCTGTAATACCTTCGCCTATGGAACGTAAAAGACTATTCATCTCAGGTCTATAAACTGAGCGGATTAGACTAGGTCGGAGTCGTATAGCCTCTAGATGACTAGACACGTCACCCCGCATAAGAAGCATAAGCTTGAAATACTCATCATGCATAGTCCAACGCTGGTTACAATCAAGGCAGCAAGGGACTGTGATTAAATTATTCGGGCGCGGCTTGGCAAATAGACTCCTAGGGGGAATATGGTCTTTCGTTATAGGGACTATTCTCCGGCAATAAACACACTCGCCAATCTTTTTCTTACTTTTGGACATTGCGATTCACATATTAGCGGGCTAACTATAATTAGACCGCTAACAGCGGTAAGTCATGACTATAAGCTGCGTTTTACGGCACAGCGCGGCATAACTCGTCAATTTCCAATCTTGCACGCCCGCCTTAGTCTAATGCAATCCTAGCTGGTGAGCATATACTTGGCCGCCGAGCGCGGGGAAGCAAAACTTGGTCAGCTTGCATTGGAGGTGGTGGCTGATGAGGTGGAAACTCTGTGTGTGGTGTTGTGTGCTGGTGCTGACGGGTGGTTGTCGGAGCGGGCAGCCACAGGGGGCTGAGAATGTGAACGGCGGGGTGGCGGAGACGGGGGCGGAGAAGCGCACGATTAAGGTGACGAGCAGCGCATTTCAGGAGGGCGGCGCGATCCCTGTGCAGTATGCGTGTACGGGGGAGAATGCGTCGCCGCCGCTTGCTTGGGCGGGCGTGCCGGCGGAGGCTAAGACGCTGGCGCTCGTGCTTGATGACCCGGATGTGCCGGTCACGCCGTTTGTGCATTGGGTGGTCTATAACCTGCCGGCTGCGACGGTGGAGTTGCCGACGGGCGTGCCCAAGCAGGCGGATTTAGCGGGTGGCGGGCGGCAGGGCCGGAACGGGTTGCTGAAGATCGGCTACACGGGGCCGTGTCCGCCGCCGGGGCCGGCGCATCGTTACTACTTCAAACTCTACGCGCTCAACACCACGCTCGACCTGCCCGCAGGTGCGACCAAGCAAGACCTGATGAAAGCGATGTACGGGCACATCATTGACGAGGGGCAGTTGATGGGCCGGTTCAAGCTGTAACACTCAAGCGCGTGGCGGCGCAGGCGGCAATGAAGATGCTCATACTCACGCACGGGGAAGTCGAGGCGTTGCTGCCCATGCGCGCGTGCATCGCGGTTATGCGTGAAGCACTCGCAGCACTTGCGCGCAAAGAGATACAGCAACCGTTGCGCGCGGTCTTCAAGCCGACGGGCGCGACCGGATTGCTGGGTTTGATGCCCGCTTATCGCGGCGGCGCGGAAGCCGTGTTCGGGTTAAAGGCGATCTGTATTTTCCACGACAACCCGGCGCGGGGCCACGACGCGCATCAGGGCGGCGTGCTGCTCTTTAGCGGCACGACGGGCGAACCGCGCGCCTTGATGAACGCCTCGGCGCTAACGGCGATTCGCACGGCGGCCGTCTCTGGGGTGGCGACACAACTGCTCGCGCGTGCGGATGCGTGCGAACTCGCTATCGTCGGCGCGGGCGTGCAGGCGCGGACGCATCTGGCGGCGATGAGTTGCGTGCGTGCGCTTAAACGTGCACGCATCGTCAGCCGGCGGAGCGAGCAGGCGCATGCGTTTGCTGCCGAGGTGCAGCCGCGCTACCCGTTTCCGGTCGAGGCGGCGGCGAGCGTCGAAGCGGCGGTCAGCGGGGCGGATTTGATCGTGACGGCGACGAACGCACACGCGCCCGTCCTGCGGCGCGCGTGGCTTGCGCCGGGCGCGCACATCAACGCCGTCGGCGCTTGCACGCCCGCCGCGCGCGAGTTGGACGGCGAGACGGTGGCCGCAGCCAGCCTCTTCGTTGACCGCCGCGAATCGGCGTTAGCCGAGGCGGGCGATTACCTGTGTGCGCTCGCCGAAGGCGCGATCACGCCGCAGCACATACGCGCCGAACTGGGCGAGGTGTTGCTTGGTACTTCCGCCGGGCGCACCGCGCCGGACGAGATCACGCTGTTCAAATCGCTGGGCTTGGCGGCGGAAGACTTGGCCGCTGCCGAGTACGTCTACAGCGAGGCGAAACGGCAGGGCGCGGGCACGTGGGTCGAGTTCTAACGCCGACCGTGAAGCGCGCCCTGCTGCCGGCCCGGCGCGTTTGCCGCGCGCGTCGCCCGCGTGTTAGCTTTTCGCTTTTCGTGGGCCGCCGATGGACATGTCTGAGCGGGCCCACGTGCCTTTCGCATGACTCAACAGGACATACTCGTGACCGGCGGCGCGGGCTTCATCGGGTCGCATCTGGTCGAACGTCTGCTCAATGAGGGGCGCTGGCGCGTGACGGTCGTGGACGATTTCAACGACTTCTATGCGCCCGCGCGCAAACGCGCCAACGTCGCGCCGCACCTTGGGCGCGTAGGCTTCCGCTTGGTCGAAGCCGACATACGCGACCGCGCTGCGCTCACACGCGTGTTTGCCGAGACGCCGTTCGCGGTCGTCGTGCATCTGGCGGCGCGCGCGGGCGTGCGGCCGAGCCTGACCGAGCCGCTCCTTTACACGGAGACGAACATCACGGGCACGCTCCACCTGCTCGAACTCGCGCGCGCGCACGGCGTCAAACAGTTTGTCTTCGGCTCGTCCTCGTCCGTCTATGGCATCAACGCCAAAGTGCCGTTTAGCGAAGACGATCCGACCAGACAGCCGATCTCGCCCTACGCCGCGACGAAAGCGGCGGGCGAACTGCTCTGTCACACCTACGCGCACCTGCACGGGCTGCGCGTCGTGGCGCTCCGCTTCTTCACCGTGTACGGCGCGCGGCAGCGCCCCGATCTGGCGATTCACAAGTTTGCGAAACTGATTAGCGCCGGTCAGCCGATCCCCGTCTTCGGCGACGGCACGACGCGGCGCGACTACACCTACATTGATGACATTATCGCGGGCGTGCGCGCGGCCATTGATTACGATGCGAGCCTGTACGAAGCGATCAACTTGGGCGAGTCGCGCACGGTCGAACTGCGTGAATTGATCGCGCTGCTGGAACAGGCGCTTGGGCGCAAGGCCACGATTGATCGTCAACCCTTGCAGCCCGGCGACGTGCCGCAGACCTTCGCCGACATCACCAAAGCGCAGCGCCTGCTCGGCTACGCGCCGCAGACCAATATCGAAGAAGGGATCAAACGTTTCGTCGCGTGGTTCAACGAGGCGGAGGTCAGAGGTCAGAGGTCAGAGGTCAGTTGAGGACAAAGTTCAAGCTTGCAAGTGCAACGTTTGGCGTTTCCACGCGCGGCTTCGCCTTGCCCTCTGCCCTCTGATCTCTCTGTTATGAAAGAAGGCTTGTTGCAGTATCTTGCGTGCCCGGTGTGCGGGGGCGAGATTGTGTTGGCGGCGGTCGCGGCGCGTGAAGAGGGGCGCGGCTGGACGGAGGTGTTGGAGGGCGAACTGGCCTGTCGCGCGTGTGCGCGGCGGTTCGCGGTGCGACGGGGCGTGCCGCGCTTCGTGGACGCCGAGCGGGTTTCGCCGGCTAAGGCGGCGACGGCCGCGAACTTCGGCTGGCAGTGGCAGCATTTCACGCAGCACGACGAGCGTTACGCCGAGCAGTTGCGCGGCTGGCTTGCGCCGGTCGAGCCGGAATTTTTTCGCGGGAAGAATGTGCTGGAAGGCGGTTGTGGCAAGGGGCGGCACACGCGGCTCGCGGCCGAGTGGGGCGCGCGGGCTGTCGTCGGCATTGACGCCAGCGCCGCCGTCGAGACGGCTTTTGCCGCCACGCGCGAGCTTGAGCACGCGCACATCGTACAGGCGGACATCTATCAACTGCCGCTCAAGCGCGCGTTCGACTATGCCTTCTCGGTCGGCGTGCTGCATCATCTGCCCGATCCGCGTGGCGGGTTCGGCGCGCTCGCCGCTAAAGTGCGACCGGGCGGACACCTCTCGGCGTGGGTCTATGGCGCGGAGAATAACGGCTGGCTCGTGCGCTGGGTCTCGCCGCTGCGCGAGCGCGTGACCTCGCGCATCAGCCGGCGCGCGCTGTTGCACCTATCGAAACTACCGGCGGCGCTCATGTACACCGCGACGAAACTGGTCTACGGCCCGCTCGCACGCAACAACGTCGCGCGCCGCGCCGTTGTGCCGCACCTGTTCTATCACGATTACCTCTGCGCCATCGCGCCCTTCGGCTGGCGCGAGCAGCACACCATTGTGTTCGATCATCTGGTTGCGCCCGTCGCCTATTACATCTCGCACGCCGAGTTCGCCGACTGGTGGCGACAGGTCGGCGCAACCGATGTCGTCATCGGCTGGCACAACAGCAACTCGTGGCGCGGCTTCGGGCGGATAAAAAAGTGCTGAGTCCTGAGTCCTGAGTGCTGAGTGAAAAGCTTGGCCGTAGCTCAGCACTCAGGACTCAGCACTCAGCACTCAGCACTCGGCCCTCTGTTTTATGCAGCAGCACACTTACGCGATCATGTACGAGGTTGAGGGCGCGCACTGGTGGTTCGCGGGGCGGCGGCGCATCCTCGAAAGTTTTCTGGCGCGCATTGTGCCGACGCTGCCGGTGACGGCGGGCGCGCGCCCGCGCATCCTTGACGTGGGCTGTGGGACGGGCGCGAACCTTGAGATGCTGGCGCGTTTTGGTGATGCGGAGGGCGTGGACGTGTCGCGCGAAGCGCTCGCGTTCTGCCGGGCGCGGGGCTTGGCGCGTGTGCGTGAGGGCGCGGCCGAAGAGTTGCCGTATGCGGACGCTTCGTTTGAACTCGTCACCGCGCTTGATGTAGTCGAGCATCTGGACGATGATGTGGCGGGTCTCGGCGAGATGCGGCGCGTGTTGAAAGTCGGCGGCTGCGCGCTCCTGTTCGTGCCGGCTTTTCAATGGCTCTGGGGCGTGCAGGACGACGTGAGCAATCATCGCAGGCGTTACACGCTCGCCAGCCTGCGCCGCGCCGTCGAGGGCGCGGGGCTTAAGGTTGAACGCGCGACCTATGCCAATATAACTTTGCTCGCGCCGATTCTGCTGGGCCGACTCGTGATGCGCGTGACGGGCGCGCGCCCCGCGTCAGAGAACAACATCAACGTCGCGGCCCTAAACGGCGTGCTCGGCCGCGTGCTCGGCGCAGAGCGCCACTGGCTGAGCCGCGCCAACCTGCCCGTCGGCGTCTCCGCGATCTGCATCGCGCGCAAAGTGGCTGAGCCGAGTTGAGACTAAAACTTATGAAACCATGTGCGCGCCGGTGCACCAGCTTGCTCTTAACGTGTGTCCTCCTGTCGGGCGCGCTGCCTGTGAGCGCGACGGCGCAGTCAATGAAGCGGCTGAAGGAGGTCGAGGCGTTGAGCGCGCAGGCGGGCAAGCTCTATGCGGCGCACCGCTACGACGAGGCCCTTACGCTGCTGCGTCAGGGGCTTGAGATACTGACGCAGGAACTCGGCCCCGAGCACCCGGACGTGGCCACCTTCCTCAACAATCTCGGTCTCATCTATTCGACGAAAGGCGACGCCGCGAGCGCCGTCTCCGTCTATGAGCGCGCCGTGGCCATCACTGAGAAGGCCAAGGGCGCGAACGACCCGACGCTCGCCACGATGCTCGGCAATCTCGGTCTCTCTTATTATCTGAGCGGTGAACTCGTGCGCGCCGAGCCACCGTTGCTCCGTGCCATTGCCATAGACGAACAGGCGCTTGGCGCGGAGCACGCGATGGTCGGCCAACTGGCCAGCAATCTGGCGTTGCTCTACGGCGCGCGCGGCGAGGTGGCGCGCGCCGAAGCGCTCTACCAGCGCGCGCTCGCCATCTATGCGAAGACGTTGGGCGCGGAGCACCCAGCGGTCGCGCAGACGCTCGGCAGTCTGGCGGTCATCTACACGGTGCGCCGCGACTTCGCCCGCGCCGAGGAAACTTACGAGCGCGTGTTCAGGATTTACGAGCAGACGCTCGCGCCCGATGATCCCAACTTCATCACGTTCGTCAGCAACCTGTCGCAGTTCTATGCAGTGAAGGGCGATTACGACATGGCCGCGCAACTCATGCAGCGCGCCCTCGACATGAGCGAAAAAACGGTCGCGCCCGACAACCCGTTCCGCGCGCAGATGCTCATGAATCTGGCCACCACCGAACAGGCGAAAGGCGACTTCGCCGCGGCCGGGCCGCACTTCGAACGCGCCATCACGCTCTATGAAAAGTCTATCGGCGGCATGCACCCGGACGTGGCCAACGCTTATGAAAACGCGGCCACGTTCTACGAAGCGAAGGACGAGGTTGCGCGGGCCATCGCGGCGCTCGCGCACGCCAGCGACATACGCGAGCACACGCTCGCGCTCGTGCTCACGACCGGCTCAGAGCGCCAGAAGCTGGCCTACATGGCCACGTTCGGCTACGAGACCGACATGGCCGTCACGCTGCATCTGCGGCAGGCGGCCAGCGATCCGGCGGCGGCGCGGCTGGCGCTCCTGACCGTGCTGCGGCTCAAAGGGCGCGCGCTCGACGCCGTGGCCGATCAGATCGGGAGCTTGCGCCGCCGGCTCGACTCGACGGGGCGCGCGCTGCTCGATCAACTCTCCGCCGCGCGCGCACAACTCGCCAGCCTCACGCTCGCGGGCGCGCCACAACTGCCCGCCGCCGAGCGGGAGGCGGCGACCGCCAAGCTCGACGCGGAGCTTGAGCGGCTCGAAGCGCAGGTGAGCGCGCGCAGCGCCGAGTTCAGCGCGCAGGCGCAGACCGTGCTGCTTGAGCCTGTGCAGGCCGCGCTCCCAGCGGGCGCGGCGCTCGTCGAGTTGGTGGCTTACAGGCCATTCGACGCGAAGGTTAGCAAACGCGACGACCGGCTCGGCCCGCCGCGTTACGCCGCTTACGTACTCAAGCGCGAAGGCCCGCCCACGGCCGTCGATCTCGGCGCGGCGGCGGACATCGAGCGCGCGGTCGCGGAGTTCCGCGAAGCCTTGAAGCGGCCCGAGAGTAAGAACACGCGCCAGCTTGGGCGCGCGCTTGATGAACGGTTGCTGCGGCCCGTGCGGCGTCTGCTCGGCGACACGCGCCAGCTTTTTCTCTCGCCCGACGGCGCATTGAATCTGATCCCCTTCGCCGCGCTGGTGGACGAGCAGGAGCATTACCTGATCGAAAACTATCAGTTGACCTATCTGACAAGCGGGCGCGACCTGCTGCGCTTGCAGGCGCGCAGCGAGAGCAAGAGCGCGCCGGTCGTCTTTGCCAATCCGCAGTTTGATCTGGGCAGGAATACGACGGCGGCGACCGTCGCCCCGACCGAGCGCGGATTGCGCTCAACCGACTTCGGGCAGTTACAATTCAGCCAGCTTAAGGGTACGGCGGAAGAAGCGGCGGCGTTGCGGACGACGCTCGCGGGCGTGCAAGTGCTCACCGACGCGCAGGCGACCGAAGCGACGCTCAAACAGTTGGGCAGCCCGGCGGTGCTGCACATCGCCACGCACGGTTTCTTCCTGCCCGATCAGGCGAGCGCATCTGTCCCCGCAACACGTGGCATTGGGCTGGGCAAAGACGCGGATACGCCCGCCATCACCGCCGTCGCGCCGCCGGCCGAGAATCCGCTCCTGCGCTCCGGCATCGCGCTCGCAGGCGCGAACAGCCGGCAGAGCGGGCCGGGCGAAGACGGCGTGCTGACCGCGCTCGAAGCCGCCGGGTTGAACCTGTGGGGCACGAAACTCGTCGTGCTCTCGGCCTGCGAGACGGGGCTGGGCGAGGTGCATAACGGCGACGGCGTCTATGGTCTGCGCCGCGCGCTCGTGCTCGCCGGGTCTGAGAGTCAGGTGATGTCTTTGTGGCAGGTGTCGGATGCGGCCACGCGCGATCTGATGGTCGCGTACTACAAACGCCTGCAAGCAGGTGAAGGGCGGACGGACGCGCTCAGGCAAGTGCAGCTTACGATGATCAAGAGCACGACCGCGCAGGCGCAGTCCGGCGCACAGCGCGGTCTCGGCGGCGAGTTGGGCACGGGCGTTAAGACCGCCGACCGCAGCCATCCGTTCTACTGGGCGAGCTTCATCCAGTCGGGCGCGTGGACGGCCATGACGGACAAGCCGGCCGGCGCGCGCCAGTGAATTAAAAGTTTGGTGTGCTGATGAAAGTTTACGACGACGAAGAGACGGTGAAACGTGCGCGCCCCGCCGCGCTGGCGGCGGACGAGCGCGTCGCCGCGCCGGACGATGCGCCGGACATCTCCGTCTTCCTGCCTGTGCTGGACGAAGAGGCGAACCTGCGCCCGTTGCACGCGAAACTCGACGCGGCGCTCGCCCAACTCGGCCGCACGGCCGAAATCATCTACGTGGACGACGGCTCGACCGACAACAGCCTTGCGATCCTGCGCGAGTTGGCCGCGGCGGATGCGCGCGTGCGCGTGATCGCCTTGCGCCGCAACTACGGGCAGACCGCCGCGATGAGCGCCGGCATTGATGCCGCGCGCGGGCGCGTGCTCATCCCAATGGACGCCGACCTGCAAAACGACCCGGCCGACATACGCCGCCTGCTCGACAAACTCGACGAAGGCTACGACGTGGTTTCGGGCTGGCGCAAAAACCGGCAGGACAAAATGTTCACGCGCAAGATTCCTTCGATGCTCGCCAACCGTTTGATCTCATGGATCGGCGGCGTGCCGCTGCACGACTACGGCTGCTCGCTCAAGGCTTATCGCCGCGACGTGATCGTGGACGTGCGGCTCTACGGCGAGATGCATCGCTTCATCCCGATCTACGCTTCGTGGGCCGGCGCACGCGTCGCCGAATTGCCCGTCGAGCATCACGCGCGCACGATGGGCAAGTCTAAGTACGGGCTGTCGCGCACACTCAAGGTCGTCTTCGACCTGATCACGATCAAGTTCATGGCGTCGTACCAGACAAAGCCAATCTACGTCTTCGGCACGTTTGGCATGATCGCCTTCCTGCTCTCGTTCATTGCCGGCGTGTGGGCCGCGATCCTGAAGTTCGGCGAAGGAGTCTCCTTTATTCTGACGCCGCTCCCGGTCATCACCATCGTCATGTTCGCCGTCGGCGTGCAGTTCATCCTCATGGGTCTGTTGGCCGAAATGCTCGTCCGCACTTATCACGAGTCGCAAGCGAAAGCGATCTACGCCGTGCGCGAGCGCATAGGGTTTGAAAAGCAGTGACGAGTGACGGGTGACGAGTTAAAACTTCGTCTTACTTGTCACCCGTCACTTGTCAATCGGCACTGTTCTTATGTGTGGCATCACCGGCTGGGCTTATCTCGATGCGCGCACGCCCGTGTTTAAGGGCGCGGCGGATTTGCTGCGCTCGATGTGCGGGCGGATGGTGCATCGCGGGCCGGACTCGGAAGGCGTGCTGGTCGCGCCGGGCGTCGGTTTGGGGATGCGGCGGCTCGCCATCATCGATCTGGCGACGGGTGAGCAGCCCGCCTATAACGAAGACAAGACGGTCGCCGTCGTCCTGAACGGCGAGATATACAACTACCGCGAACTGCGCCGCGATCTGGAAGCGCGCGGGCACGCGTTTCGCAGCGCATCGGACACAGAGGTGCTGCCGCACCTGTATGAAGAGTACGGCGCGGGGCTGCTCGAACATCTGAACGGCATGTTCGCGTTCGCGCTTTGGGATGCGCGCACGCGGACGCTCCTGCTCGCGCGCGATCCGCTCGGCGAGAAGCCTTTGTACTGGGGCGTCTTTCAGGGGCAACTGCTCTTTGCCTCCGAGCCGAAAGTGTTGCTCGCGCACCCGGCGGTCGAGACGCGTCTGAACCTGGAAGCTCTGCGCCATTATCTCGCGTTCGATTACGTGCCTGCGCCGCTCTCGATCTACGAAGGCATACATAAACTGCCCGCCGCGCACGCGCTCACGCTGCAAGCCGGCCGCATCGAAGTTCGACCCTACTGGCAGTTGAGCTAT
This sequence comes from Pyrinomonadaceae bacterium, assembly GCA_036389375.1. Taxonomy (GTDB): domain Bacteria; phylum Acidobacteriota; class Blastocatellia; order Pyrinomonadales; family Pyrinomonadaceae; genus QHXQ01. The sequence goes on from DASVQA010000153.1 coordinate 28,373, forward strand.
CGCAAACTCGCGCCCATGCCCGACGAACAGGAGGCGACTGAGCAGGTCAGGGAACTGCTCGCCGATTCCGTCCGCCTGCGGCTCGTCTCGGACGTGCCGCTCGGCGTGCTGCTCTCGGGCGGCGTGGACTCATCAACCGTCGCGGCACTCGCCGTGCGCGCCTCGCACGCGCCCGTCAAGACGTTCTCGATCTCGTTTGCCGAAAAATCGTTTGATGAGTCGGCCTATGCGCGCCGGGTCGCGGACTTTCTCGGCACGGATCATCACGAGGAGCGGTTGAGCGCGGACTTGGGCGCTGACCTTATCAGCGAGATCGGATCGTGGCTGGATGAACCCTTGAGCGATTCGTCGGTTGTGCCGACCTATCTGCTGTCCCGCTTCACGCGGCAGCACGTTACGGTCGCGCTGGGCGGCGACGGCGGCGACGAAATCTTCGCGGGCTATCCGATGTATCCGGGCCACCGCGTCGCCGGTCTTTACGCGCGCATGCCGCGCCAACTATCGCGCCTGCTCGTCGAGCCGGCCATCCGCCTGTTGCCGGTCAAGACTAAAAATCTCTCCTTCGATTTCAAGGCGCGGCGCTTTGTCGAGGGCATGCAGCAGGCGGACGTGGTTGCGCGCCATCACGCATGGTTCGGCTCGTTCACGCCCACCGCGCAGGCGGCGCTCTTGACGCCCGCCGCCCAAGCCGCGAGCCACGCGGACGTGTACGCGCAAGCGCGCGCCCTCTACGACGCGTGCGACGCCACCGAACTGATCGAGCGTATGCAGTACCTCGACACGAAGCTCTATCTGGCGGAAGACATCCTGACCAAAGTTGATCGCACCAGCATGTCCGTCTCGCTCGAAGTGCGTGCGCCGTTTCTGGACAAGCGCGTGGTCGAATATGCGGCAGCGCTGCCGCTCAACTACAAATTGCGCGGGCGCAGCACCAAGTACATCTTGAAGCGCGCCGTCGCGCCGCTCCTGCCGCCGTTCGTCACGCGGCGCGGCAAGAAGGGCTTCGGCGTGCCCGTCGCCGACTGGCTCAAGGGTCGCCTGCGCCCGCTCGCCCGCGACCTGCTCGCGCCCGCACGCCTGCGCCGGCACGGTCTGTTCGATGCCGACTACGTCGCCCGCTTGCAGTCCGAACACGAGCGCGGCGTCGCCAACCATCGCAAACTACTCTGGACGCTCCTCGTCTTTGAACTCTGGCACGAAAGCTTCGTCGAAACGCCGCGCCGGATGGGGCGGGTAGAGGTCAGCGGACAAAGTTTGACGAATTGATGTTCGTTGGTAGCTTTCTCATGCGCGCTGAACAGCTAAAGCGAGCGAGGATTGATGCGCGCGCGGTGCGTGTGCCGGGGCGTGCGCCCGCGTGGGTGCTGCCGACGATCAAGGCGGCGCTCGTCGTAAGCGACGCGGTTGTGGCCGTGACGGCTTTCCTGTTGGCTTTTTATCTGCGCGAGGGCGATGCGCTGGTGTTGCGCTGGGGCGCGGGGCACTGGGCCTGGAGTTTCGAGTTTCGACCTTACGCGGCCGTGCTGCTCTTTGTGCTGCCCGTGCGCCTGCTCGCGCATGCTTACTATGATCTCTACCGCTTGCGCGGCGAGTTCTCTTACGTGGACGAACTCGTGCGCGTCTTCAAGGCGACGGCCGTCGGGTCGCTCCTGCTTGTCGCCGTCGCCTTTCTCTATCGCGGCGGGTTCGCCTATAGCGCCTTCTCATATTCGCGCGCCGTCTTTCTGTTCGACTTCGGCCTTGTGCTGCTGACGGTTGGCTGCTTGCGGCTCGGCGTGCGCGCGGCGCAGGCCGCAGCGCGGCGGCGCGAACTCAACCTGATCCCGACGCTCGTCGTGGGGCGCAACGCGGAGGCTACGCTCTGCGTTAACGAACTGCGCGCCCGCCCGGAACTGGGCTATCGCGTGATCGGCATCGTGGAGAACGGCTTGCTCAACGAGTCTGTGCCGGACAGGTTTGAAGGCGTGCCGGTCGTAGGCGAGATCGCCGTGCTTGCCGAGACGATCCGCGAGACGGGCGCAAACGAAGTGATCATCGCCGACCCGCACGTCTCCGGCGAGTTGCTGTTCGATGTGATGATGCACGTCGGGCGCACGCGCAAGGTCGAGTTTCGCAT
>DASVQA010000154.1:0-22642 GCA_036389375.1 Pyrinomonadaceae bacterium
TTCGATCTGCGCGACGACCTTGTTCGTCTCCGCGAGCGACGTGCCCGGCTGCAAACGATAGTCGAGCACAAAGCCGCCCTCGTCCATGCCCGGCAGAAAGCCCGTCTCGATGCGCGTGTAGATCAGGCCGCCGAGCAAGACCGCGATGAGCGTTGCGCCGAGCGCCGCGCGACGATGGGCGAAGACCCATGCGAGCGCCGCCGTGTAGCTTCGTTCGACGCCGCCGAGCGCGCGCTGAATCCAGTGCGCGAGGCGTTGGCGGCTGTCCACTTCAACGAGCGCGCCGGCTTCGTCCTCCGGCTCGACGCGGCTATCGTCGCGCCCGGTCAGAAGCGGCGCGGCGGCGTCGCCTTCGCGCAGGAATTTATCCGCGAGCAGCGGAATGAGCGTAAGCGCCAGCACGAGCGAGACGAGCACGGCGACGGTCAGCGCGACCGAGAGCGCCGCGAAGAACTGCCCCGTCACACCCTCCAAGAGTACAAGCGGCAGGAAGACGACGACCGTCGTGATGGTCGAACCGACAACGGCCGCGACAAGTTCGCCAACGCTGCCGTAGATGGCGTCGCGCCGATGCTCGACGCGGCGGCGGCGCAGGTGGCGCTCGATGTTTTCGACCACGACCACCGCGTCGTCAATCACCAGCCCGATGGCGACTGCGATGCCGCCGAGGCTCATCAGGTTGAAGGTCTGCCCGAACAGGCGCATGAAGAAGAAGGTGATGACGACCGTGAGCGGGATAGTCGTCGCCGCGATCAAAGTGATGCGGACGTGACCTAAGAAGGCGAGCAGCACGACGACGGCGAGCAAGCCGCCGACGAGGATCGCGTCGCGCACGTTGGCGATGGACGAACTGACGAGCGCCGCCTGATTGTAGACACGCTCGACCTGCACACCGCGTGGAAGTTGCGGGCGCAACTCGGCGAGCGCGGCGTCCACCTCGTCCGCGATCTCGACAGTGTTGCCGCCGATCTGGCGCGTGATGCTGATGAGCACGGCGGGCACGCCGTCGCCCGTGAAGATGCTGGTGCGATCTTCCGCGCCGTAGCGCACGTCCGCCACGTCGCCCACGCGCACGGGCACGCGATCCGCGCCGTTATCTTCCGGTTTGTTGTCGGTTGCACTCGGCGTCGAAACGACGACGCGGCGCACGTCTGCGAGCGAGAGCGCCTCGCCCGTCGCCAGCACGTTGTACTGTTGATAGTCGCGGCTCACGCGCCCGACGGCCGCGACGGTACTGGTCTGCGCGACCGCGTCTTCGATCTGCGCGATGGTCAGATGATTGGCCGCCAACCGTTCGGGCGCGACGATGATCTCGATCTCGCGCACGTCGCCGCCCTCGACGCGCGCCTGCGCCACGCCGGGCAGACGCGCAAGGCGCGGGCGGATCGTGTAGGTCGCCAGATCGCGCAGGGCGGCGGGCGGTGCGCCCGTCACGTTGTAGCTGATGATGGGAAAGACCGAAGGCGTCAGCCGCTCGACAGCAACCGTCAGCCCGGCGGGGAGTTCCGGCTGCACTTCGCTGACCTTCGCCTGCGCGAGTTGCAGCGCGAGTTGCATGTCGGTGTCGGGCGCAAACTGGATGGAGATTTCGGCCGAGCCGCGCACGGCGCGCGAGGTGACGCGCGCAATCTGTACGCCCTGCAACTCGCTCACGGCGTTTTCCAGCGGGCGCACCACGCCCGTGATCATGTTGCGCGGCTCAAGCTGCGCGCCCTCCGCGACGATGACGATGCGCGGAAACTCGACCTCCGGGTAGATGCTCGACGGCAGTTGCGTCGCGCTATACAGACCGGCGACGCACAGCAGCGCGACGACCAGATAGGTCGCCTTGTGATGGCGTTCCGAGAAGCGCGCGATGTTCATTTCTCTGCGCCCTCACGGGCCGGTTTGCCGGGTGCAGCGGTGTCCGTCGCCGCGCCGGCCTTGCTGTCTTTGCCCTCGTCCGCTTCGGGCGCAGGCACGATCTTGATCTGCGCGCCATCGCTCAAACCGAACGCGCCGGTCGTGACGATCTGCTCACCGTCCTTCAACCCGGCGGCGATCTCTGCGCGCCCCGCGTCGCGTATGCCGACCGTAACTTTACGCTTCTCGACCTTCTCTTCGTGCGCCACGAACAGAAACGTCTCGTCGCCTTCGACGACGAGCGCGGCTTCGGGCACGACGAGCGCATCGTGATGAATCTCGACGGCGATGCGCGCGTTGGCGTACAGCCCCGCCTTCAATTCGCCCTGCGGATTCGCCAGCCGCACGCGCACCGCGACCGTGTTGGTCTGCGGCTCGACGGCCGGCGCAACCTGCACGACGCCGCCGGAAAATTCCTTGTCGGGAAACGGCTCGACGCGCACCGAAGCTAAGTCGCCGGTCTTGATGCGGCCCAGATATTCGGCGGGTAGGTTGGCGACGAGATCGAGCGTCGCCGTGTCAATCACTTCAAAGGCGGGCGTGGCGGGATCGACCGTCTCGCCATCGTTGATCGCGCGCTTCGTGACCGTGCCGCTAATGGGCGCGCGGATGGCCGCACGCGCAAGCTCGGCCTGCGCGACGGCGAGCGCCGCCTGCGCCGCCGCAACGCCGCCGACGGAGACGGTTGCCTGCGTGCGCGCCTCGCCTACACCGCGCGCCGCGTTGACGCGCGCCGCCGCAAGCGCCGATTCCGCCTGACTCACGCTCGCGTTCGTGACCGCAACCTGCGTCTGCGCGTCCTCGACATCTTTGCGCGCGACGATGCCGCGTGCGAATAGCGTCTGCTGGCGCGTGAGCGTGCTCTGTGCTTGCAGGAGGTTCGCGCGGGCCTGCGCGAGCGCCGCTTCGGCCTGTCTGATCTGATCGGCAGCGATGGTCTGACTCTGCGCGCCCGCTGCGCCCTGCGCCTGCACGGCCGTTGCGCGCGCCTGTTGGACGGCCGCGGCCGCCTGCCGGACTTGCGCCGCTAAGACGCTGCGATCAAGTTCGGCGAGCGTCTGCCCGGTGCTGACGTGCTCGCCCACCTGCACGAGCACGCGCGCGACGCGCCCGGCCGTCGCCGCGCTGAAACTCGCTTCGCGACCGGGCAGCGCATTGAGCGTGCCGCCCGCTTCGACGTACTCGCGCACCTCGGCGCGCGTCGGCGGCGCAATTTCGACCTCGACTACCGGCTCGACCTCTTGTTCCGTCGGCCCGCGTCCGCGCACGAGCCACACGACGAGCACGAGCAGCACGAGCAGGCTGGCTAAGACTACGACCGGCACGGGCGCGAGCCAGCGTGGGCGTGCGCGCACAGTCCGCACGCCGCGCACATGCTCGACGACAATCTGCTGGCCGGTCTGTGCGCCGCCCTGTTTATCGGCGGGCGCGCGTTCGTCGTTCGTCACAGATTCACCCCTGCCGCCTGTTCCAGATCAGCGAGCGCCGACTGGTAATCGAAAAGCGCCTGCAAGTAGCCTTGCCGCACCTCGCGCGCGTTGCGCGCGGCATCAATGACGGAGAGCAGGCTCGTCTGCCCCGCGCCATAAGATTCATTCGCCAACTGGCGCACGCGTTCGGCGTCGGGCAGAAGTTTTGTCTCGTAGAACGTAACCTGCGCGCGCGCGGCGGCGAGCCGGAGCGCGGCTTGACCGATCTCGGCCGCGATGCGCTGGCGCACAGCCGTCTGCTCGGCGCGCAATTGGGCGACGAGGGCGCGGCTGCGCGCCACCTCGCCGCGCCCGCGATTAAAGAGCGGCAGCGGCACGGTGACTTGCAGCTTGAAACCGTAGCTGTTCGGCAGCGCCGGATCGATGCTCTCGATGCCGGGTTCGAGTAAGAGATCGGGCACACGCTCTGCCCGCGCCAGACGCAGCCGGCTCTCTTCGGTGGCGATCTGTTGTTCGGCCGTGCGTAGTTCGACGTTCTGCGCGAGCGCGCGCCCGATCAGTTCATCGGTGGCGACGGCGGCAGTCGTCGCGCCAAAGAGCGAGTCGCGCAGGTCGAGCGGTGCATCGGGCGGACGGTTGAGCAGTTGATTGAGGCTGGCGCGGGCGACGAGTTCGCCGCTCGCCAGCCGGGCGAGATCGTTGGCGGCGCGGTCAACGGCCAAATTCGCCTGCAAGACCTCGAACTGTGCGATGTCGCCAGCGGCGAAGCGCGTGCGCGCCAGATCGGCCAAGGCCTGCGCCTGTTCGATGGCCTGTTGGCCCGTGTCGCGTATGTTGCGCGCGAGCGCGAGATTGAAGTAGGCGGCGCGCACATCGCGGCGGAGCGTGCGCAGGGCGGCGTCAACGTCGAGTTCGGTCAGGCGCAGTTCGTTGCGCGCGACTTCGATGCGGCGCGCGCGTTTGCCGCCGAGTTCGAGCGGTTGCGAGACGGAATAGTTCAGGCGTGGCTCGGAGCGCGTGTAGCCGGTGATCAGTTCAGGGTTCGGGCGCTGGCGGGCGATCTGTATCCCGGCTTCCGCCACCGCGCGCCGCTGGCGCACGGCGTTGACTTGCAGATTGTCGCGCGCCGCCAGTTCGTAGATTTGCTCGAACGAGAGACCGTCTGCGTTCGGCGTAGAGGGCGCTGCGCCGCTCGTCGTCTGCGCGCAGACGGGTGCGGCGAGCGACGACAAGACGCACGCGAGCGTGCCGAGCAAGAGGCAGGCTCGCAGGCCGGGCAAAAGATAAACTCGCAGGCCGAGCGATAGGCCAGCGCGTCTGCTGAGCAGTCGTGTGCCGGCCTTCGTTTTAGCTAAGCCCCACATAGTTTCATCTTGGCCGGCGCGAGTAAGCCTTCGGGCCGCGCAAACGGCGGGTTCTATCAACTCTGCCCTTGTCGAAAAATTTAACGCCCGGAGGAGGGCGTCATTATCTTACGGCGCGCACGCGACTGGCAAAGCGAACCGGCAGGCTTTAGCGGAAATCTTTGATGAGCACGACGCCGCTCGTTTCGATGCCGCGCGCACAGGCGAGGCGGCCGTCGCGCGCCCAATCATAGGCAACGACGCCTTCGGTTTTGAAGTCGGTCACCTGGCGCGGCGCGCTGCCGTCGACGGGTTGCGCCCAGACGTTTGAGACGCCGCCGCGATTGTCGAGAAAGTGGATGGCGCGCCCGTCGGGCGACCAGACGGTGTTGGCGCGAAACGTCGGCGGCAACTCGAACAGCTTGAGCGGCGCACCGCCGTCCATAGAAAAAATGGCGAGCTGCGAGCGCACGTGTTCGTCCGGCTGATAGATGCAGGTGAAGGTCTTGCCGTCCGGCGCGGGGAAGGGCCACGAAGAGTTTTTGTCCGTCAGGCGCACGGGCTGCCCGCCGTCAATCGGCACTTTCCAGATGTAGTTCGGCTGCGCGTAACCGACCGAAGCATAGACGACCCAGCGCCCATCGGCCGTGACGTGCGCGAAGTTCTCGTAATCGCCGAAGGTGAGTTGCACGGGGTTGCTGCCGTCGGCGTTCATGCGCCAGACGTGGAACGCGCCGCCCGCGCGGTTTGAGACAAAGACGATGTAGCGACCGTCGGGGGAGACGGAAGGGCCGTAGTTTGAGCGCGCATCTATGGTCAACTGCTGCGCGCCGCTCCCGTCTGCGTTCATGCGCCAGATGTCCCACGCGCCGCTCGCAATCGAGGCATAGACGAGCCGCCCGTCCGGCGTCCACGACAGACCGTAAGCGCCGTCGTATTTGCCGGGCCCCTGCGTGATCTGCGTGGCGCGCGCTTCATCGCCTGCGGGTGCGATCCAGATGTTGGACACGACATCGGTCTGCAACGTCAGGAGCGTCGTCGCGTCCGCCGTCAGCCCGACGCCTTCGTAGCTGTTCAGATCGTTTGTGATGCGCCGGGCCGCGCCGTCGGGGTAAGAGAGTTGCCAGAGTTGCATCGGGCTTAACTCCTGCTCGGCGAGGATGGCGACCAGCCCGCTCCCGTCCGGCAGCCACGCAAGCTCACCGAAACCGTACCAACGCTGCGCGGTCAAAGGCTGCTCCGCGCCGTCGCGCACGCGCAGCGTGGTGATGGTTGCGTAGCCGGGACTCGGGTCGTAGCTGCCGGTCGGGCAGGCTATGGTCTCGCCGTCGGGCGACCATGCGGGCGGGCCTAAGTAAGCGGGCGCGGCGCGGCGCGCGAGCACACGTTCGCCGCCGCCTTCCACATCGGTGATCACGAGCAACCGCTCCGGCTTGTCCGGCGCGCTGCCGGAGCGCAGGAAAGCGATGTGGCGACCGTCGGGCGCGAAGGATGGTCTGCTGGAAAGGCCGGTGCTGATCTGCTTCGTCATGCCGCCGAACGCGGGCTGGCGAAAGAGCGTGGCGTCGCCGTGCTCTTTGGTCAGCGCGACGTAGTAGAGGAAGACGCCGTCGCGCGAGAAGTTGACGCCGACGGGCGTGAAGTCGCCGGGCGCGACGACCTGTTGGGGCCGGCTGGTGGTCGTCGTCTGCCTGATCCAGATGCTGCGCTGCCCCGCCGCTTCGGTGATGTAGGCGACGTACTTGCCGTCGGGCGAGAGATCGGCCGCGCCGACCTTGCCGTTGATCGGCAGGCGCGTCAGCTTCATCGCCTGCGCGGGCGCGGGCAGGCGCGCGGGCGTCTGCGCCTGTCGCTGGACGGAGAACTTGAAGATCGCAAAGACCGTGAGCGCCAGCACGCCGACGAGCGCCGCGCCAATGAGGAATGCCGCGCGCCTGCGTTCAGCGGGCGCGGCCGGCTGCGCTGCGCTCTGTGCGCTCGGCGGTTCGTCAGCCAGTCCGTGCTGAATGTGCAGCACCGCGAGCGGCGCGGCGGGCGCGGTCGGCTCTGGTGCGGTTTGCGTGTGCGCGGCTTGGTCGGCGTAAGGTAACTCGCGCAAGGGGGCGATGAAGCGGTAGCCGCGCCGGGGGATCGTCTCGATGTATTTCAGCCCGTCGCCCTGCCCGTTGCCGAGCGCCTTGCGGAGCGTGAAGATGTTCTGCGCGAGCGTTGCCTCTTCAACGAACGTGTCAGGCCAAATCTCCTTCAACAGTTCGTCCTTCTCCATCACGTGCCCACTGTGGCGGACGAGCGCAATCAACGTATCGAGGGCTTTGGGCGTTAGCGGCACGAGTGTCCCGGCGCGCGTCAGCACACGCTCGCCCGTGTCGAGCCGGTACGGCCCGAACTCGAATAATTGGTTGACCTGACTGTTGATAGCCACGCTTTGATAACTCTTTCAAAACTCTTGCAGCGCAATTTGTCCGTTTCTTAAACGTATTCTAAAGACCTTTGTTCCGGGTGCGGCGTATGGTCAGGCGCACGGCGGGAATTATGTTGCCGACGCAACACGCGGTTGTCCCGGCGCGGCTGAAATTATAACGCGACTGACCGAAGGAGATTAGAGATGAAAAGACATTTACGCAATGCATTCATGTTGCTCGGCATTACCCTCGCCGCCACCTGCGCGGCGCACGCGCAGACGCCAGCGCGCATCGTCGTCAACGTGCCGTTCGATTTCGTCGTCGGCCAGCAGACGCTGCCGGCGGGCACGTACAACGTCAAACAGATGACGGGCAACAACGACAAGCTGTTACTGTTGCAGAGCGCGGACGGGCACAAGGCGCAACTCGTTTTGACCAGCCCGGTCGAGACCGGCGCGAGCGTCGAAGCGGCGCAGCTAGATTTCCACCGCTACGGTCACATGAATTTCCTCTTCCGCGTCTGGACGCCGGGCGCGCAGACCGGGCGCGAACTACGCCGCTCGCCGCACGAGCGCACAGTGAGCCGCGAGTTTGCGCGCGGCGCGACGACAGCCGACCGGGCGCAGCCGCAGACCGTCTCCGTCAACGGGCGGCTCAACTAAGTCGGGCGCGGGGCGCGGTCAAAGTCTTAGCTGGGCCTCGGTCGCGTCCGCAACCGGCTGGAAGGGGCGCGCACGCAACGCGAGCGAGATTAACTCTTGGCTCGCGGCGCGCGCGCCCTGTTTCGCTGGTTGGGTTGGGCAGCACAGGCGCGGGCCGCGCGTTACGGCAGCAGGCGACCCAAGAGGTCTATGAGCCAGTCGAAGTCAATGGGTTTGGTGAGGTAGGCGTCGCAGCCGGCGGCGAGCGCGTTGGCGCGATACTCGGTTTCGTGGTGCGCGGTAAGGGCAACGATAAGCAGGTCGCGCGCTTGCTCCTGACTGCGTATGCGGCGCGTGGCCTCTATGCCGTCCACTTCGGGCAGACCGATGTCCATCAGGATGATGTCGGGTCGCTCGCGCGTGGCGACGGCGACGCCCTCCGCGCCGTTCGTCGCTTCAAGCACGCGGAAGCCGCGCCGCTCCAACTCCAAACGCATCAGGTAGCGCGTGTCCTCGAAATCCTCGACCACCAAGACTGTCAGCGAGGTTAAATCCCGGCCGTCTGCTTCCGTGTGTGCGATGATCTCCTCCCAAACTGCTAACGCGCGGCGAGCCACGTAGGCGTGACGGGCAAAGGTTGCCAGAGACACGCGCGAGTTGTGTGTTGAGCGTGTGTAGTTTTCACTATTTCGCGGCTCGCGGTCAACCATTAAAACACAGAACATCGCGCCCGCGCCGTCCGGTCAACAAAAGCCGCCGCTAAAAATCTCTGCAAGACCCGCCCGCCCCTCGCGTTCAAGCAACAGGTCAGTGCTACAGGCGACCGAGGCCCGAACAGTCCGGGCGCTGCCGACCGCCGACAGTCCACTTCTAAGGAGAGTTTAATTCGTCATGCAACGGCTCACGCTCAGACTACTCGTCGCGCTCTTAACCTTCCTCGTCAGCATCAGCGTCACCGCCGCCGTCATCGTCAACTCGCCGCCCGCCACAGTGCCGCCGGTTGCTGCGCCGCCGGTCGCGGCGACGACAGCGACGAGCGATAACACGTTGGAACTCGTCTTCGTGCTCGACACGACCGGCTCGATGGGCGGTCTGCTGGAAGGCGCAAAGCAGCGCGTGTGGGGCGTCGTCAACGAGGTGATGCAGTCGGATGCGCACCCCAACGTGCGCGTCGGGCTGGTCGCTTATCGTGACGTGGGCGACGAGTACGTGACCAAGGTGCTGCCGCTCACGAGCGATCTGGACAAGGTCTACACGACCCTGATGGATTACCGCGCAGACGGCGGCGGCGACGGGCCGGAAAACGTCCGCCGCGCGCTCGCCGACGGCATACAGCAAGCCGGCTGGGCGCAGGACACGACCCGCACGGCGCAGATCGTCTTTCTCGTCGGCGACGCGCCGCCGCACGACGATTATGAACAGGAACCAGCGACGACCACGACGGCCGCTATCGCCGCCAAGCGCGGCATGATCGTCAACACGATCCAGTGCGGGCAATTGGACGCGACGCGCACGGTCTGGCAGGCGATTGCGCGCGAGGGGCACGGGCAGTTCTTCGCCATCGCGCAGGACGGCGGCGTGCAGGCGATCACCACGCCCTACGACGACGAGTTGAGCAGCCTGAGCCAGAAACTTGGCAGCACCGTCGTCGCTTACGGCGGCGGCGCAGGGGCGGCGGGCGATGCCTACCGGGCTGAGATTGCGGCCACGTCAAGAGCGAGCGAGACGAAAGTGGCCACCGCCGCACCGAAGCCCGCGCAGGCCGAGCGCGCGCTCAACAAGGCGCTCAACCGCGACGCCTACGCCAACGACCTGTTGCAGAGCATCGAGAACGGCTCGGTCAAAGCGGACGCGGTCAAGACCGAAGACCTGCCCGCCGATTTGCGTAAACTCTCGGCGGACGAACGCAGGAAGGAACTTGATAAACGCTTGGCCGAACGCAAGCAACTGCGCGCCGACATCGTCGCCCTCGCCAAGCGGCGCGACGCCTTCATCGCGGCCGCGCGCAAACGCCAGACCGGCAAACAGGACGGCTTCGACACCGCCGTCTCCGCCGCCCTCAAAGAGCAGCTTGCCCGCAAAGGCATCAAATAAACCGGGCCAAAAATAAACCGGGCCCAAGCGGCGCGATGGACGATGAATGAAACACCTTTACTTCATCGTCCATCGCGCCGTCTGCCACATCTCTCTACGCGCGGCCTGCGACCTCGCCAGTCTGCGTGTTGACGCGGACGACTTCGCCTTCTTTGATAAAGAGCGGCACGCGCACCTGAAGGCCGGTTTCGAGCGTGGCGGGTTTGTTTGCGCCCCCGGCCGCCGTGTCGCCGCGCAGCCCCGGCTCGGTCTGCGTGACTGTCAACTCGACGAACTGCGGCAACTCAAGCGAGACGGGTGCGCCGTTGTACTTCAACACCTGCACGGACGTGCCCTCTTTCAAATAGCTGCGCGCGTCGCCCACCTGCTCCTCGTCCAACGCGAACTGTTCATAACTCGTCTCGTCCATAAAATGCATGCCGTCGGCGTCCGCGTAGAGGAACGAAGCGGGCGTCAGTTGCACGTCCGGCTCGGCGAACTTCTCCGTCGCCTTGAAACTCTTCTCCTGCATCGCGCCCGTCAACAGGTGGCGCAGTTTCGTCCGCACCATCGTCGCTGCGCCGCGCGCCGTCGGCGAGGCGAAGAACACGTCCACAACCAGATAGGGCTGGCCGTCCACCGTGATCAGCAGTTTCCGTTTCAGTTCGTTCGCTCCGATCAGTGCCATGCGTGTGTGTCCTTCTAGGTAATGGTTAAAGGTCGAGCCGCGCGTCGCCAGCCCCGCCAGCGCCGGCCCCGGAAAGAATTCTTTGGCCGCCAAAGTTTTAACCCTTGCTTAGCCCAAAGGCAATCAGGTAATCTGGATTTGCCGGAGCTTGCGCCGACCAGCGCCGCCCGCCCCCGTTCAGTCTTGCCTCTCTCGAACCGCTTTACCAAGTCCTTACAACACCGGCTCACCACATCTCGCCCGAAGGAGTTTAACAACCAAGTATGATCGAACCGGGTACGCTGCTGCAAAACCGTTACCGCGTCGTCAAGCAGATCGGCCAAGGCGGCATGGGCGCTGTCTACGTCGCCACGGACGAACGCTTCCACAGCACGGTCGCTGTCAAGCAGACCTTGTTCGACGACGCGGCGCTGCGCAAAGCCTTCGAGCGCGAGGCGCAACTCCTGAATCACCTGCGCCACGCCGCGCTGCCGAAAGTCAGCGATCACTTCATCGAGGGCACGGGCCAGTTCCTCGTCATGGAGTACATCGAAGGCTCCGACCTCTCGGACTTGCTCGATGCGCGCAACGGCGGCGCGTTCCCCTGCGCCGACGTGTTGGCGTGGGCCGACGAGTTACTCAACGCGCTCGACTACCTGCACACGCAGACGCCGCCCATCATCCACCGCGACATCAAACCGCAGAACCTGAAGCTGACCACGCGCGGCCAGATCGTGCTGCTCGACTTCGGGCTGGCCAAAGGCACGCCCCTACAGATGCACGCCAGCACGACCGCCAGCATCTTCGGCTACTCGCGCAACTATGCACCGCTCGAACAGATTCAGGGCACAGGCACGGACGCGCGCAGCGACCTCTACAGCTTGGGCGCGACCCTGTATCACCTGCTGACCGGCACAGCGCCCGTAGATGCCTTGACGCGTGCCAGCGCCATCGTCAATAACCAGCCCGATCCGCTGCTGCCAGCCCATCTCATGCGCGAGCAGATTCCGGCGGCGGTCGGCGGCGTGTTGCATCGCGCCCTCGCGCAGAACGCCGCGCTGCGCCCGCAGACGGCCGGCGCTCTGCGCGCAGCCCTCAGGCAGGCGGCCAACACCACCCGCGACGAGGCGACACTGGTGGACGACGCTTCGTTCACACCGGAAGGGCAGCAGCCCACCATCGTCATAAACCACACCGACCGTGCGACGACGCAGATGCGCCGCCCGGCGCTGCCCGGCGAAATCTCCCGCACGCGCAACGCCGCGCATCGCTCGCCCTCGCGCACGACGCAGACGCGCGTTGCACACGCGCCCGCTGAACTGCCCGCACGCAGGTCGCCGAAGTTGATTGTCGCAGCGGCCATCGCCCTGCTCGTCGCCTGCGTCTCAGTCCCGCTGCTGCTCCGGCAGCGCGCCGCCGCGCCCGCCGCCGTCAGGTCGGACGCAACGCTCACAGACGCGTCCGGCGCGACCACGAATGCGCCGAACGGCACGACCAGCGGGCCCGCGCAGTCCGAAGCATCTTCCGCCGGTCTCGCCAACACAGAGCCCACGCCGGCAGCGGCGAACGACCCGGCCGCCGCCGCGCAAACAAACGCCGCTCCGGCCACAAACGCCGCGAGTACGAACCCGCCGACCGCGAGCACGAGCGCAGGCTCTGAGGCCAACGGTCAAACTTCGCCCACCGGCATCTCGACCGCCGCCCGGCCCGGTCTCGAAATACATAATCCAATTCCGGCGGCGACACCTGACGACGGCAGCGCCGCGCGCGAGTTGGCCGCGCGCCGCGCCGAAGAAGCGCGCAAAGCCGAAGAGACGCGCCGCGCCGATGAAGCACGCCGCGCCGAAGAGGCGCGCCGGGCTGCCGATGAAGCGCGCCATGCGGAAGACATGCGCCGCATTGACGAAATGCTGCGCCGCGCCGGCCCGCCGCCCGACGGTCAAGCGCCGCCTTTCGGTGGCGGCCCGCCCCCACCCCCGCCCGGTTGCCGCCCGCCGCTCTATTAGAACTTAAGTCAAACCTTGCGCGCCGCTCAGTTATACTCGCCGCTGTGCCAGCAGACGCGCTCAGCTTACCCCGCCTCTACCCCGTCACAGACGCACGCCTGACGGGGCTGACACACGCCGAGCAGGTTGCGCGCCTCTGCGCTGGCGGCGCGACGCTCGTGCAACTGCGCGAAAAGCACGCCAGCCCGCGCGAGTTTTACGTGGCGGGCGTGGCTGCACTACAAGTTGCGCGGGCGCACGGCGCGCGGCTCATCATCAACGACCGCGCCGACATTGCGCTCGCGCTGCAAGCGGACGGCGTGCATCTCGGCCAAGACGACCTAGACCCGACGGCCGCGCGCCGCCTGCTCGGCCCTCAGGCGATCATCGGCTACTCCACGCACAACGTCGCACAGGCCCGCGCCGCCGCTGAACTGCCGATCAATTACATCGCCATCGGCCCCGTCTTCCCGACCACGACCAAGGCTAACCCGGACGAGGTCGTCGGTCTCGCAGGCGTCGCGCAGGTGCGCGCCGACGTGGGCCCGCGCGTGCCGCTCGTCGCCATCGGCGGCATCACGAGCGAGAATGCGCGCGCAGTCATCGCGGCCGGCGCGGACGCGGTCGCAATCATCGGTGCGCTGCTTGCCGTGCCGGCGCTAATCGCAGAGCGCACCGCCGCGCTCCTGCAAAGCTTGGAAAGTTAAGACTTGTAAAACCGGGGCGAAAAACTTTTCGCTTGCCTTTAATCGTTCGATTAGCGACAATGCTTGAGGAGCAGGCGGTCTCTTATTTTCCGCCTGTCACGTCGCACAGCAACCCGCCACGCTCTGTCGTTCCCGTAAAATTTTCAGTCAACATCTGGAGCTAAAGAGGGCATGAGCTTCCTCGATTTGCCGCCGATTATCGAGCGCATGCTGCTCGTCTCAGACAAGATCAGTGATCTGAACTTCTCCGTCGGGCAGCCGCCGCAGGTTGAAGTCAACGGGAAACTGACGAGCGTGCAGCCCATGGGGCTGCAACGGCTGACGCCTTACCAGACCGAGGTCATCGCCATGACCTTGCTCGACGGCAACCCCGACGCCGCCGCGCGCCTCGCGCACACAGGCTCGGCCGACCTCAGCTATTCGCTCCCCACGCACATACGCTTCCGCGTCAACATCTTTCAGCAGCGCGGCTCCTACTCCATCGTCATGCGCGTGATCCCGACCGAAGTGCCGACGCTCGAAGCCTTGAACCTGCCCGCCTCACTCGAAGACATTGCGGGTTTGCGCAACGGCATCGTGCTCGTCACGGGGCCGACCGGCGCGGGCAAGACTTCGACGCTCGCCGCGATCATAGACCGCATCAACAGCCAGCACTACTATCACATCATCACGCTCGAAGACCCCATCGAGTTTCTGCATCAACACCGCCGCGCCACCATCAACCAGCGCGAGATCGGCTCGGACGCGAAGGACTTCCCCTCGGCCCTGCGCGCCGCCCTGCGCCAAGCACCAAAAGTGATCCTCGTCGGCGAGATGCGCGACTACGAGACCACCGAGATCGCACTCGAAGCCGCCGAAACCGGCCACCTCGTTCTCTCCACGCTGCACACGATTGACGCCTCGAAGACGGTTGATCGCATCATCGGTCTGTACCCGAAAAACGAAGAGGCGGTGATCCGCACGCGGCTGGCGCAGACGTTCCGCTTCATCCTGTCGCAACGCCTGTTGCCGCACGCAGACGGGCAGGGGCGCGTGGCCGCCGTCGAAATCCTGAAGTCCACGCCGCGCACCCGCGAGTATTTGCAGAACGGCGAGTCCGAAGGCAAAACGCTGCTCGACGCCATGCGCGACAGCCGCCTCGAAGGCATGCAGGACTTCGACTCAGTGATCAAAGACCTCATCCAGCGCAAGGTCGTCACGCTTGAAGACGGCTTAACTTTCGCCACGAACCAGAACAACCTGCTGCTCGAACTCAAAGGCGTCACCGCACAGGACGACTTCCTGCGCGCCGAAACCAACGCCAGCCCGGTCGCACGCTCGTCGCGCGGCACAGCCATGCTCGACCTGATCACACCTTAAAAGCAGAGACGAGTGCCGGGTGACAAGTTAAAAACTTTGTCTCTTGCTCGTCACCTGTCATTCGTCACTCGTCACTTCAGCTTATGGTTATTATCTGCCAGCAATGTTCCGCGCGGTTGCAACTGGACGACGCCAAAGTGCCGGCGCGTTCGTTCACGGTGCGCTGCCCGAAGTGCCAGCAAATCATCAACGCGCAGCCGCCCGCGCAAGCGCCCGACTACAGCGCGCTCGGTGTGGGCGACGTGGCGCAGCCCACGCAGTCGCGCTTCGGCAAGCCGATGCCCGCGCCGGCCTTCAAGCCGGAGGCGGGCAACGACGAGCCGGGCGCAGGCGACGCCATCTCGTCGAATAAGACGGAGGTGACGCGGCTGCTCTCTTCGCTGTTGCAACAGGCGATGGCGACGGCGGCGACCGAGGCTTCGCAGACGGCCGGGGGGCGCGGCTGGGGGCATCATCGCCGCGCGCTCGTCTGCGCCGCGCCGGAGCATCGCTATGCGGTCGCGCGCATTCTGGTCGAGAACGGTTATGAGGTGTTCGTCGCCGAAGACACGACGCAGGCCATCGAGCGCATGCGCGAAGATCAGATGGACGTGATCCTGCTTGCGCCCGACTTCGATCCGGGCGAGCAGGGCGCGGCCTTTGTCAGCCGGGAACTGAGCGCGCTCCGCCCCAGCGTGCGCCGCCGCACCTTCCTCGTCCACATGATGCCCGACGTGCGTACGGGCGATCAGCACGCCGCCCTCGTCCGCAGCGCCAACTTCGTCCTCAACCCGGCCGACATGGAAGACCTCCCCCGCGCCCTCGACCGCGTCATCCGCGACTTCAACGAACTCTACCGCAACTACAATCAGGCGCTGCAACTGCAAGGCATCTAACCGCCGGGCTGAGGGCTGAGGGCTGAAGGCTGAATAAGAACTGCTCAACTTGAGTTGTTCTTTCCGCCTTCAGCCCTCAACCCTTTTTGTTGACGCTCGCGGACGTGGCTTGTATCTTAGCGGCCGCGCCCCGTGACGGGCGCGGTGGCACGCATGGCTACAGGGCAAGACAACCACGCGGGCGCGCATCATCACCACCGCGCAGCGCGCAGCCGGCGGCGACTCGCGCTCGTACTCGCGCTGACGACCATCTACATGCTGGCCGAGGCGGTCGGCGGCTGGCTGGCAAACTCGCTGGCGCTTTTGGCCGACGCCGGGCACATGTTGACGGACGTGGCGGCGCTCTCGCTCGCGCTCTTGGCCGCGTGGTTCAGCGCGCGTCCCGCCACTGCCGCCAAGACGTTCGGCTACTACCGACTCGAAATCCTCGCCGCGCTCATAAACGGTGTCGTGCTGGTGCTCATCTCGCTCGTCATCTTTTACGAGGCTTACCTGCGCTGGCTTGCACCGACGCCGGTCGAGAGCCATTTGCTGATCGCGGTCGCGGCGGGTGGACTGGCGGTCAACCTCGTCTGCGCGTGGTTGCTGCACGGCGCGCACGCCGACGATTTGAACGTGCGCGGCGCTTGGTTGCATGTCATGGGCGACGCGCTCGGCTCAGTCGGCGCGCTCGGCGCGGGGCTGCTGATCGCATGGAAAGGTTGGTACGCCGCCGACCCGCTGATCAGCGTGCTGATCAGTTGTCTGATCATCTGGAGTTCGTGGCATCTCATCCGCGAGGCGACCAACGTGCTGTTGGAAGGCACGCCCGCGCACATCAATCTCGCGTCGGTCGAAGAGGCGATCCTGTTAACCGACGGCGTCGAGGGCGTACACGACCTGCACGTCTGGACAATCGCATCGGGGCGCGAGGCGCTGAGCGCGCACGTCGTGCACGCCGGCGCAATCGCGCCGCCCGCGCTCCTGCACGCGTTGCGCGTTAAACTGCATGACCGCTTCGGCGTCGATCACCTCACGATCCAGATGGAGACCGGCGCGCACCAAGCCGACGCGTTTCATCCCTGCCCGCCGGGCACGGACTGTTTCAATAGAGATCAACGGTCAGAGGTTAGAGGTCAGTAGCAGAAAAAGTTTTGCCTGATCTCTAATCTCTAACCTCCGACCTCTGACCTCTGCACTTTATGGAAATAAACCTGCTGCTCACCCTTGACCTGCGCGAGCAGGCGGCGCTGCAAGCCGCGCTCGTGACGCACGGCGCACCGGATCATCTGGTCACGCTGGCGCTCACCGGCGCGTGTCGCATCCCGACGCTCGCAGAGGCGCGGCGCTTGCGCCTCTGGCTGGTCGAGGCGCGCGCGGCGGGCGGCGCAGACTTTGCCGCCTTCGATGTGATCGAGCAGGCACTCGCGCGTTTCGGCGTGTGAGCGGGTAGGCAGTATGACGCAGATCGAACTAGGTTACGGGCGCGGGCGCGTCTCGTTCGAGTATGACGAGACGCGCTTTCGTGTGCTTGCGCCGCCGCCGACCGCCGCGCTGCGCCCGCTGTCGGATGCAGAAGTGGGTGCGCTGATTGACGATCCGATTGACGCGCAGCCGCTCGAAGAGATCATCAGCCCCGGCGAGCGCGTGCTCGTCGTCGTCTCGGATGCGACGCGCGCGACCGCAAGTGCGCAACTCGTTAACCTGCTCGCACGGCGGTTGATTCAACTCGGCGTCGCGCCCGCCGACTTGCGCATCATCTTTGCGACCGGCATCCACCGCCCGCCGACGGCTGAGGAGCGCGACGCGCTTCTCACGCCCTTTATCACGCAGCGCCTGCGCACGCTCACGCACGATGCCAACGATGCGGCGCAGCACGTCCACTTAGGCACGACCCCGCGCGGCACGCCCATCGAAGTCAACCGCGCGCTCGTCGAACACGACCACGTCATCCTCACGGGCGCAGTCGGCTTCCACTATTTCGCGGGCTTCACCGGCGGGCGCAAAAGCATCTGTCCCGGTCTCGCCTCCGCGCGCACCATCGCGGCGACGCACCTGCTGACGCTCGACGCCGAAACGAGCGGCCGGCGCGCGGGCGTCGGCACGGGTCGCCTCGACGGCAACGCGATGCACGAAGAGTGCGAACGCGTAGCGGCTGAAGTTGCGCCGTCGTTTCTCTTGAATACGGTGGTGGACGAGCGCGGACGGGCGGTGCGGCTGTACGCGGGCGACTGGCGCGTGGCGCACCGACTCGCCTGCGCCGAGTATGCGACCGAACACGGCATCGAGATCACGGAGAAACGGCCCGTCGTCGTCGTCAGTTGCGGCGGCGCGCCTTACGATATCAATCTGATTCAGGCGCACAAGGCGCTCGACATGGCGGCGCACGCATGCACAGAGGGCGGCGCGATCATCCTGCTGGCGGAGTGTCCCGAAGGCACCGGGCGCGCGGATTTCCTGTCATGGTTCGACGCCCTCGACGCGCGCACGCTCGCCACCCGCCTGCTCACCGCGTTCGCCGTCAACGGCCAGACCGCGTGGGCACTCCTCAGCAAGACGGAACGCTTCGACGTACAACTCGTCTCGAGTCTGCCCGCCGCCGACGTGCGCCGCACACGCATGACGCCAGCCCGCACCATTGCCGAGGCACTCGCGCGCGCCGACGCCGCTGCGCTCGGCTACATCATGCCGCTCGGCGCACGCTACATGCCGGTGCAGAGTAGGGCTGAGGAATAAAAGCGTGAGCGCGCGTAGAGCGGTCTGCTTCAGCCCTCAGCCCTCAGCCCTTCATTGCGGCGCGACGTAGCGCACCTCTTTGAGTTCGACGAGCGCGGCCAACTTGTCAATCGGCAGCCGACCGATGAGCAGCTTAGCCGTCTTCGGTTCAAGCTCAAGCTCGAAGCCGAGTTGTTTGAGTTGCGCCAGCACTTCGGGCGTCTTCTCCGTCAACCAGATTTGCACCGTCGCCTTGTCGGCGCGCACAAACTTCGCTTCGTCCGCGCTGAGCATCGGATCTTTCTGCTTCAGCCGCTCGATGATGGCGACAAGCGCCGGGTGCAGTTTGGCGAGTAAGCGTGCGTGCTCGGCAGCGGCGGCCTGCGCCGTTTCGGCCGCGGCTTTTGCTTCGGCCGCCGCCGCTTGCTCGGCGGGCGTCAGGGGGCGCGGCCTCTTCTCGCGGCGCGACTGCCCGCCGCCGCTGCTCACGCCGTCGATCACGCGCGAGTATGTGTGCGTGACCGCCGTGCTGCTCATGTCAATCGTAGGTGCGGCGGCGCTCACCGTGACGGTCTCCGACGTAGTTGACAGGAATGCGCCGTTCGCAAAACTAATCCCGGCCAGATTATTGGCTCCCCGCACGGCAAACTCACTGCCGGAGCCGCCTGTGCTGTTCATGCCGGCGGGCAGTTCGACGGGCACATCTACGCGACGCGGCGTGCCGCCGTCGGTGTAGGTCATCTCTTCGACGGCGACAAAAGAGGTGAACTGTGTGAGCAGGCGAAACTCAAGACCGAGTTGCGTGATCGCATCGCGCAGGTCGGCGCGCGGGTTGTGCTGCTGCATGCCGCTCATATCCTGCCGTATCAGGTCGGCCACGCGGCGACGCGCCCAGAGCGTGGCGAGCACGTCATGCTCTGCTTCCGTCTCCGGCAGCACAACCGGAATCTCGCGCACGAACTCGCGCCCGCGCACCCGCCCGCGCAGTTTGACGCTGCCGCGCCCGCCCGCCGTGTAGCGCCCGGTGACGATGACCGGCCCGGCGCTAAAGAGATCGGGGATGCGCTGCGGGTAAACGTCGGCGACGGGCAGCGCGCCCCAGTCGAGCGAAATGTCTGTTAAGAGCGGCGCGCGCACGCGTTCGTAGAAACGCCGGGCCGCCAAATCGGCGTTGGCTTCGAGCGTAACGTACTCGGCTGCACCGCGCCCCTCTTCGGCCATCTGGTCGAGCAGGAAGCGGTTGACCGATTGCCCGATGCCGAACGAGAAGACGCGCGCGTTCGGGTGCTTCTGTATCTCGCCGATGATCTCCATGTCGTTGCCGACGAAACCATCGGTCATAAAGCAGACGACGCGGACGTGCGCCTGCGAATCAGTTGGCTCAAGCGCGGCGCGGATCGCCTTCATCATCTCCGTGCCGCCATCGCCGTAATGCTCGGCCAGAAAGTTTTGCGCGCGCTTCATGTTCGCGCTCGTCGGCTGGACGGGTTGCGGAAAAAGTATGTGCGTATCGCCGGCAAAGGTGATGAGATTGAACGTGTCCTGCGGGTTGAGATGCGTGAGCGCGAGGTTCATCGTCTCTTTCGCCTTCTCGATGGGAAAGCCCGCCATCGAGCCGGACGTGTCGAGCACGAAGACGATCTCGCGCGGCGTGATATCCGCCGGTTCGACCTCTTCGGGCGGTTGCAGGATGAGGGTGAAGAAGCCGCCGCGCCCGGCGCGGTGCGTGAGCAGGGCATCGCTGATGCGCTTCGTCGCCACGTCGTAGCGCAGGATGAAATCCTTGTTCGGGATCGTCGCGCGCTCTTGCAAACGCACGACCGCGCGGCGCTCGTCCGTGCGCGCCGTGTCAATCGCATGCGAGGTGGACACAACACTGTCGAGCGGCACGCCCGCGTCGAGCGCAACCGTGAGCGAGATGTCGTGTCCGGCGCGCATGCCTTCGGGCACGGGGCGCGGGGTAATGCGCGAGGCGTCGGGCACGCTGTCCGTGTCCGGCGCGGAGCCGCCGCCTTGCCGGCCGACGGGCGTGCCCGGCGTGTAGCGCGGCCCGACCGTCATGGGAAAGACGAACTCGTATGTGCCGGCCTCGTATTTCAAAGTCTCGACGTAGCTGAGCGTGACAGCGACGCGCTCGCCCGGCATGATGTTGGCGACCGACTGCGTGAAGATGTTCGGCCGCTCCTGTTCGGTCAGCGCCGCCACCTGCCCGGCGCTGCGCGCGGCTTCATAGACGGCCTGCGCTTCTTCGCGCCGCAGTATCTTGCCGCGCACCGTGCGTTCACCGACCTGCATGGTCATGTCGTCCACGGCCGCCGCCTGTGGCAGCGGGAAGGTGTAGACCGCTTCGATCTTATCCTTGAACGGATTCTCAAACTCCTGCGTCACACGCACGCGCGCGAGGAAGCCGCTGATCTCCGCCTGCACCTCTGTGTGTTTGAGCGGGCAGACGAGTTTCTGTGCGCGCCCCTCTTTGTCGAGCACGACGAGCGCGCCGGCCGTGTCGGGCGTGAGCGGCGCTTGCGTGGCCGCGGCCTGACGGGCAGCGTGTGTGAGCGGATTGAGCGTGGTAGCTGTGACGACGAACAACAGACTTACGATGGTGAGCACGAACCGGTGTGGCATAAGTCTCCTCCTTAATTTCGGGCGGACGGCAGACGGCGCTGGCGCACGGCGGGAGACGAGGCAGCACGCAAGGTGGGCGTTATGGCTTTTCGATCAACCGCCCACTTAGAAAGCTGCAACGCGCGTTCGGGTTGCATGAGCGGCAAGCTGAAAATGCAAACTCATTGCGATCTACAGTTCCTTTGCGCCTTTGCGTGAGGTTCTGACGCACGAAAGAAAAGCCGCACGCAGAGCCGCAAAGGCGCAAAGCTGAGCGCAGCCGTAGTGAATTTAGACTCTGATTGTGTGACGACACGCGCCGATCATGCGTGGCATAATGCGCGGGCGCGGATTGATTAAGGTGATGAACGAGACTTACAACCCGGAGATCATACGCGGCTACTTCGACGTGCTGGCGGACGGAGAGTGGGCGCGCCTTGAAGCAAGCTTGGAAGCGCGCGTCAGTTTTCATCTGCACCGCTCGTACCTGCGCGAGTTCGTCGCGGCGGGCGCGGAGGTGCTTGAGGTTGGTGCTGGGCCGGGCCGCTTCACGCTTGAGTTGGCGGCGCTCGGTGCGCGCGTGACGGTGAGCGACGTGTCACAGGTGCAGTTGGAGTTGAATCGCGCGCGCGTCGCGGCGGCGGGCTGCGAAGCGGCGGTCGTTGCGCGCAAAGTGCTGGACATCGTTGACCTGTCGGACTTACCCTCGCAGCAGTTCGACGCGGTGGTGGCTTACGGCGGCCCGCTCAGCTACGTGATGGAGCGCGCGGACGAGGCGCTCGGCGAATTGTTGCGCGTGACGAAGCGTGGCGGCTACGTGCTCCTGAGCGTCATGTCGCTGGTCGGCGCAACGCGTAAGTTCAGCGCGTCGGTCGTCAAGTGGGCGCATGAACGCAGCCTCGGCGAAGTCGAGCAGGTGATCCGCACGGGCGACCAGACGGGCGACATCGCGCGGCTGCATCATTGCCACATGTATCGTTGGACGGAATTGGCGGCGCTCATCAAGCGCCAGCCGTGTACGCTCGTCGCCGCCTCGGCCGCAAACTTCCTGTCCGTCAATCAGGACGAGGCGCTCGCTGCCATGCTGCACGACGCGGGTTTGTGGGAGACGTTCCTGCGCTGGGAGCGCGAGTTCTGCCGCGAGCCGGGCGCGCTCGACGGCGGCACACACATCATCGCGGTCGTCCAGCGCATTTGAAGGCCGCTGAGCGCCGCGTAAGGAGAAATGAAACGTGAAAAGTAGAGTGTTGTGCTTGATCGCCATTGCCTGTCTATGCGCCGGCCGCAGCGCCGCGCAGCAGCCGACGACGAATACGGCGGGCGTGACGAACGACCCGCGCGTGACGCTGACGGAACAGACCACCGCTTACGACGTAGCGGGGCGCATCGCGCTCGGCGGTCGCTTGCGCACAACGCAACTGGCCGGCACGGAGGACGCGCCCGTGCGCAACGTCACGGTCGTCGTCGAGAATCGCAGCGAGTTCTTCTACAACTACGTCTCCGGCTACGCCACTTTCTACGGCGGCGACGGCGTGCGCTGCGGCGAAGGCTTATGGAAAGCCGAAGCCCTCGCGCCCGGCGAGCAGGCAGCCCTCGACACGCCGGGTCTGCGCCTGACCTGCACGCCGACCACCTGGCGACTCTCGGCCCTCAACCTGCTCACGCGCACGACCGACGTGGCGAAACCGGCCGATCCTGCGAGTGCGTCCACGCCCGCCACGTCTGCCGCCGCCGCAACTGCCGGGACGCCCGCGCTCACAGCCACGCCCGCGCCGACTGCTCTGCCCCGGCTTGAGATCAACATCAACGGCAAGACGCTGCCGCTGCAACTCGACAATCCGATTGACTTGGTTGTCGGCAAAGAACGCGTGCTGATCGTCGTCCGCCCCGCGCCCTGAATCTAAGCACGCGCGCCACCCTCGCTCAAACCTTGACCGGCGCACGTCGCCACCATCATGGG
>DASVQA010000155.1:0-25307 GCA_036389375.1 Pyrinomonadaceae bacterium
GCGCACGTCTCGCCGCCGGAGAAGCGTTATATCGTCGAATCCCTGCGCGGCGGCGCGGCGCTGCTTGATTGCGATGGCGACGAGCGGTTGGACGTGGCGGTCGTCAACGGCTCGTCGGTCGAGCGTTTCAAAGCGGGCGGCGATCCCTTTGTCACCTTGTACCGGCAACGACCGGGCGCGGGCGACGCAGACGGGCCGCAGTTCGAGAACATCACGGCGGCGGCCGGTCTCACGCGCAAAGGTTGGGGCATGGGCGTCACCGCTGTTGATTACGACAACGACGGGTTGATCGATCTCTTCCTCACTGGCTACGGCGGCAACGCGCTCTATCGCGGCATGGGTGCGTGCAAGTTTCAGGACGTGACGGAGCGGGCGGGCTTGCGGGGCGGCGGCTTCTCGACGGGCGCGGCTTGGGCCGATTACGACCGCGACGGCCGGCTCGATCTCTTCGTCGCGCGCTACGTCCTCATCGATCTGAACAGCTTGCCGGAGTTCGGCAGCCGCGCCGCGACCTGCACCTATCGCGGCGTGCGCGTGCAGTGCGGCCCGCGCGGGCTGCCGGGCGAATCCGACATGCTCTTTCATAATCGCGGCGACGGCACGTTCGCGGAAGTCGGGCGCGCGGCGGGCGTCGGCGACGACAAGAAGTATTACGGGCTTGGCGCGACGTGGGGCGATTACGACGACGACGGCTGGCCCGACCTGTTCGTCGCCAATGACTCGACGCCCAACTATCTCTATCACAACAACCGCAACGGGACGTTCGCGGAAGTTGGCTTCGAGCGCGGCGTGAGCTATAGCGGCACGGGCGGCGAGCAGGGATCGATGGGCGTGACGTGGGGCGATTTCGATCTGGACGGGCGACTCGATCTCTTTATCTCGAACTTCGAGAGCGAGCCGAACGCGCTCTATAAAAATCTCGGCGCGGACGGTTTCAACGACGTGGTGCTTACGTCGAAGATCGGTCAGCCCAGCCGCCCTTACGTCGGCTGGGGCACGGCCTTCGTGGACTTCGACAACGACGGCTGGCCCGACCTGCTGGTGGCGAACGGGCACGTCTATCCGCAGGTTGATCTGGCGGCGGGCAAGTATCAGACGGGCTTTCGCCAGCCCTTCCTGCTCTTTCGCAATCTGGGCGACGGCACGTTCGCGGAGGTGGCGCAGGCAGCGGGTCTCGGTCATCTGCCGCTGGCCTCGCGGCGCGGCGCGGCCTTTGGCGATCTGGACAACGACGGGCGCGTTGACGCTGTTATCGTCAATCTGGGCGAAGCGCCGACCGTGCTGCTCAACACGAGCGCGGGGCAGCAAGGCAGCGTCACGCTCAGACTCGCGCAGACGAAGGGCAACCGCGAAGCCATCGGCGCGCGCGTCATGCTCAGAACCGCACAGCATGTGTTCGTCCAAGAGGTGCAGGCGGGCGCAAGCTATCTGTCGCAGAACGATCTGCGGTTGCATTTCGGGTTGGGCGCGGAGACGAAGATAGAGCGCGTCGAGGTGCGTTGGAGCAACGGCGAGACGGAGACGGTCGGCAGCGTCACGCCCGGTCACATCCTGACTATCACGCAGGGCAAGGGCATCACGGCCTCAGCCGATTATCGCGTGCGCCGCAGAGGTTAAAGACCGGGCGGCTTCGCCGGGGGCGTGGCAAGCGATTTGACGCGCGTGTGCCACTCGGCGGGCGGAGTCTGTTTGAGGGCGGGCAACTCGGCCGCCGCGACGACGAGTTGGCGAACGCTCTCGACGACCGCAAATTCCAGCGCGGCTTTCGGTCGCGCGGCCTCATCAAGCGCGGCGAGTCGCGCCGTCTTCCATTCCGCACTGGGCGCAACACCCCGCGACAGATAAGAGACAGCCTCTAGGCCAGCCGCCGCGAGTTCCGACAGGTCTTTAGCCAGCGGCGCGGCTTCGTGCAGCGCGGGCGCTGCTTCAATGGTCGTGGTCAGCGCGGGCGCTGCGTCGCGCCATTCGGCAAGCGTCGCGTGGACGCGCTCCGCGTAGAGGTCGAAGCGCGGCGCATCGGCCAACATGGCGTCAACCATCGCGGCGAAGTTGCGCGCCGCTTCGCTGTCGGGGCGCGCGGCATCAACCAGACCCGTGAGCGGGCTGAGCATCGTCTGCGGGCGCTGCTGGTAACGCCTGTATTCCTTCACCGGCTCGACGACGGAGACGAGCGTTTCGAGCGCCGCCGTGTCGCGCCCGCGTGCGAGTCGTCTGAGCAGCACGGCCGCGTTCCGGTTGTGCGTGAGACCCAACTCTTCAAGCTGGACGCTGACGACCGCCAAGCGGCGATACATGTCGGCCACGTCGTTGACGGTGCGCGGCGACCACAGGCGCTCGGCGATGGCGGCCGTGCGCGGCCAGATGCGCGAGTCTATCGTCTCCGGGCTGACCCACTCGCCCCACATCGTCGCCTCGCCGCCGAGGATGCGCGCGGCCTGTTCGTCCGTCAGGTCGTTGTTGGCGGGCAGCGGGTCGGCGGCGTAATGTGCGGCGGCGGGGAACATGAGATCGATGTAGTAGCCGGAAGAGAGTATGCCGCTGTAGCCCTGTTTGGCGGCGGCGGCGAGCGAGGCGGGGCCGCGCCACGAATGTATGACCACGTCTTTCGGCAGCCCCGGTTGCAAGACCTCGTCCCAACCCATCATGCGTTTGCCGTGATGCTGGATGATCGGCAGCAGGCGTTGATTGAAGTAGGTCTGAAGCGCCTGATGATCTTTGAGACCGTGTGCCTGCATGAAGGCTTGAATCTGCGGGTTGCGCGCCCACTGTTTGCCCTCGTTCTCGTCGCCGCCGATGTGCAGGTAAGCGTCTGGAAAAAGCGCGGCCATCTCGCCCAAGAATGCGTCGAGAAACTTGTAAGTCTCTTCACGCGTCGGGTCGAGCGCCGGCTCGAAGATGCCGGGCTGGCGTTCGATCTCGTAAGGGCCGGGCGCGCTCCCAAGTTCAGGATGGCCGACGAGCCACGCAGTCGCATGGCCCGGCATGTCGAACTCCGGCACGACACGTATGCCGCGCGCGTGCGCGTAGGCGATCAGGTCGCGCACCTCCGCCTGCGTGTAGAAGAGGCCGTCCGAGCCGAGCGTGTGCAGGCGCGGAAACTTTTTGCTCTCGATGCGGAAGCCCTGATCTTCGGTCAAGTGCCAGTGCAGGACGTTGAGCTTGACGGCGGCCATCGCATCCAGATTGCGCTTGAGCACGTCGAGCGGCTCGAAGTGGCGGGCCACATCAATCAACAGCCCACGCCAACGAAAGCGCGGCTTGTCCTGAATGGCGACGGCGGGCATGAAGTAGCCTGCGCGATCCGAGTCGAGCAGTTGCAGAAAGGTCTCCAGGCCGCGCAGCGCGCCGACGACCGTTGCCGCATTCAGTACAGCCTGCTTGTCCGTTACGTCGAGCGTGTAAGACTCGTCCTCGTCAACCGTCTGCACGGTCTGGCCCGGCCCCTTGCAAGCGACGACAAGCGTGGCCGCGCCCGCGTCGTTTGCGAGTGCGTGCGGCAGTTCGATGACGGTGCGCCCGGCCAGCCGGCGCAGGGCGCGGTCGAGACCGGCGCGCAGTCGTTCGTCCACGTGCCCGCGCACGGCGACGGTAAAGGATTTATCAATGACGAGCCGGCCCGAGTTGAACCGCACCGAAGCGGGCACGGGCATCAGTTGATGGCTGGTCATGGTCGGCGCAGCGGATATTGCGGGCGCGGCGGCGGTCTGGCCCGGGGCGGCGCGCACGACGAGGATGAAACACAGGACGGTCTGAAGAGTATAGCTAAGTGCCTTCATTTATCACTCACGGAAGACGTAGATGGATTGAGCCGAGCAGCCCGGCGATTTTCGCGCAAAGGCTGCGGCGCGGGGCGTATGTTACGGTGTCATGCCGGCGCATTAACCACTGCATCATTGAAGGGGGTTACGCCATTAACGCCGAAAGCCGGCGGCCATCTGCTATCGTGCGGCTGCGCTTATGAACTCGATCAAGATCGGCATCAGCGGCGTGCGCGGCGTCGTCGGCGAAACCTTCACGCCGGAACTCGTGGTCGGTTTCGCGCAAGCGTTCGGCACTTATCTCGACGCGGGGCGCGTACTCATCTGCCGCGACACGCGCTCGTCCGGGCCGATGGTACACGCGGCTGTCGTCGCGGGTCTGCTCGCCGCCGGCTGCGAGGTGGTTGACTTGGGCATCTGCCCGACGCCCAGCCTGCAACTCGCCGTCCGTTGGCTTGCGGCCGAGGGCGGCATCTCGATCACGGCGGGGCATAATCCTGAGCCTTGGAACGCGCTCAAGTTCGTCCGCGCCGATGGACTCTATCTCAACGCGACGCAGGCCGACGAACTGCTCGACATCTTTCATCAGGCGGAATTTGCGAAGGCCACCTGGGCGCGCATCAAGACGGAGGTCGCGCAGGCGGACGCCATCGCGCATCATCTGGATACGCTCGTGCGTGCCTTTGACGCCCCGGCCGTGCGCGCCCGCCGCCCGCGCGTCGCCGTTGATTGCTGCAACAGTTCGTGCGCGCTTCTCGCGCCGCGCTGGCTGGCAGAACTCGGCTGCGAAGTGCTGGCCGTCAACGACGACCCGACCGCAGGTTTCCCGCACGCGCCTGAGCCGCGCCGCGAGACGATGGCGCAACTCCGCGCGCTGGTGCGGGCCGGGCATGCAGACATAGGTTTCGCACACGACGCGGACGGCGAGCGTCTGGGCCTGGTCACCGAGACGGGCGAGATACTGCCCGCAGAGGCCACGCTTGCGCTCGCCGCCGAGATAACTCTGCGCCGCACGAGCGGCACGGTCGTCACCAACGTCTCGACGAGCGGGGCGATTGACGTGATCGCGGCGCGGCACGGCGCAAGCGTTGTCCGCACGCCCGTCGGGCAAGCGTTCATCTCCGAAGCGATGATCGAGACGCGCGCCGTTGTCGGCGGTGAAGGCAGCGGCGGCGTCATCGTGCCGCGCGTGCAGTTGACGCACGACAGCGCGGCGACCGTCGGTCTGCTCCTCGAACATCTGGCGCAGACGGGCGCGCGTGTCTCAGAACTCGCGGCCACGCTCCCGCGCCTCGTCCTGCTCAAGCGCGACGTGGCGGTTGCGCCGAATCGCATCTACTCAGTCTTGCAGCGCCTCTACGACGCGCTGGCGCGCGAGCAGGTCGCTTACGATCAGACCGACGGCATTAAAATCTCTTGGCCCGACGGCTGGCTGCACGTGCGCGTCTCCAACACGGAATCGCTTATCCGCATCATCTCGGAAGCCGCGACCGAAACACGCGCCCGTGAACTGCTCGACTGGGCGCGCGACAGATTAGGCAAGGGATGAAGGGCTGAAGGCTGAGAGCTGAACTAGAAAAGCATTCATCCGTTCTTATTCAGCCCTTCAAATTATGCGCGCAATCCCGACTCTCAAGATCAGCATCTCCGGCGTGCGCGGCGTCGTGGGCGAATCGTTGACGCCGACGCTGCTGGTGCGTTTCGCGCAGGCGTTCGGCACTTACGTCGGGCCCGGTCAGATCGTCATCGGCCGCGACCCGCGCCCGTCGGGCGAGATGGTGCGACAGTCCGTTGTCGCGGGCTTGCTGTCGGCGGGGTGTCGTGTGGTTGACTTGGGCGTGTGTCCCGTGCCGACCGTGCAGTTGCTGGTGCGCGAGCGCCGGGCGCGCGGCGGCATCGCCATCACCGCGAGCCATAACCCGGCCGCATGGAACGCGCTCAAGTTCGTCAACGCGGCGGGCCTCTTCCTGACGGGCGCGCAGGCGCGGCAACTGCTGGACATCTATCATCAGGGCGAGTACGCGAAGGTGTCGGGCGCGGAGATGCGCGCGGTTGAAGCGGCGACGGGCGCACTCGACCTGCACATCAAGGCCATCCTCGACGTGCTCGGCCCGCTGCCGCCGTCGGCGCGCAAACTGCGCGTGGCGATTGATTCAGGCAACGGCGCCGGCTCGATCATTGCGCCGCGCCTGCTCGCGGCGCTCGGCGCTGAAGTCTGGCCGGTCAACGTTGTGCCAGACGGCTCGTTTCCGCGCGGCGCTGAGCCTGTGCCGGAGAATCTAGGGGCGCTCTGCGCGCTCGTGCGCGAGCACAAGGCGGACGTAGGTTTCGCGCAGGACATGGATGCAGACCGGCTGGCGGTTGTCTCGGAGCGCGGCGCGGCCATCGGCGAGGAGTACACGCTCGTGCTGGCGACGCGCTACGTGCTCGGACGTGAGCCGGGCCCGGTCGTCGCTAATCTCGCTACGACGCACGCGCTCGACGCGTTGGCGCGCAGCTACAACTGTCCCATCTATCGTTCCAAGATCGGCGAGGCCAACGTGGCCGAAGAGATGCAGCGGCGCGCGGCGGTCATCGGCGGCGAGGGCAACGGCGGCGTCATCTATCCGCGCATCAACTTCGCGCGCGATAGCCTGGTGGGCATGGCGCTCATCCTCCACCTGCTCGCGGCGTCGGGGCGCACGGTGACGGAACTGCTGGCCGAGTTGCCGCCGCGTTACATGTTGAAAGAGAAACTGGCCTGTCGTTCGGATCGCATCGGCAAGGTGCTGAACACGATCCGGCGCGAGTACGCGCAGTGGCCGATGGACTTGCGCGACGGCATCAAGGTGACGCTGCCCGACGGTTGGTTGCTCGTGCGCGGTTCAAACACCGAGCCGATCATACGTCTCGTCGCGGAGGCCGAGACGACAGAAAAAGCTGCGCGCATCATCGCCGAAGCCACGAACCACACGCGCGCTTGTCTCGACGCTTAGCCGGCCCCGAAAAGCTCAACCACGAAACGACCCGTCAGGACGCGAACGGGCGCGCAACTGCTCGATCAAGCTGCGCGCCCTTCCAGTTCGCGTCCTTCGTTAATTCCTTTATCGTGACTTCATCTCTCGTTGCTTCGGCTCTATCAGCGTGGCTTCACGGTTGGGCATTATTTATGCACCGGATACTTCGGGTGCTTGGGCGCGACGGTCGGGGTCTTGGCGGCTTCGGCGAGCGCGACCTGTACGGCCTTCTCTAGTTGCGGGTCGCGCCCGGCCATGAAATCGCGCGGCGTGATCTCTACTTCGTAGTCGGGCGCGACGCCGAGATTCTCGATGCCGAAGGATGTACCGTCGGGGTTGTAGGCAGCGCGGTTGGGTAGTTGCACCGCGCCGCCGTCAACGAGATTGGGCGTGAAGACGTATGGGCCGATGCCGCCGCCGCCCGTGCGTGCGCCGACGAGCGGGCCGACGCGCGCCAGCTTATACATGAAGGCGAAGGTCTCGGCGGCGGAGAAGTTGTTCTCGTTGACGACGAGGACTTTGGTGGCCGGCGCGGGATTGACCGGCACGGCGATGTCGTCGCCCTCACGGAACATGTAGTAGTAGATGGGCCGCCGCCGCAGCCACTCGATCAGGTAGTCAGGCGTGATGCCGCCGCCGTTGTTGCGTTGGTCAATGACGAGACCGGGGCGGTCTGCATAGCCGGCGAGACCGCGCACGAAATCAATCGTCGCGCCGCTGTAGTTGGCGACGTAGATGTAGCCCAGCCGACCGCCGGAGAGTTCTTCCACGCGGCGGCGATTATCCTCGGCCCAGTTCGCCACTCTGAGCGCCGACTCGTTCGGCATGGGAAAGACCGTGATGGTGCGCGCGCCCGCGCCGTCCGGTGCGGGGCCGACCTTGAGGCGGACGGGCTGGTTCAACTTGCCGTCGAAATAGCTATAGACGCTGCGGGTCGCCGTCACGTCCTCGTCGTCCACGCCGAGCAGGTATTCGCCGTCGCGTACGACCGCGCCGGGCCGGTCGAGCGGCGCGGGCGTCGAACCGCTGGGCGAATCGTACTGCGTCGCACGATAGACGCGCTTGAAGCGGAAGCGCCCGCGATCAATGTCGTAGTCCGCGCCGAGCAAGCCTGTGCGCGCGGGCGGCCCCGGCGGTAGCTGGTCGCCGCCACTCACGACAAGGTGGCTGACGGAGATGTGGCCGAGCATCATGTTGAGCAGCCCGTTCAGGTCTGCGCGGCGCGTGATGCTCGGCAGGTAGGCGGCGTAGTGGCGTTCGAGTTCGGCCAGGTTCTGGCCGTGATGATTTGGATCGTAGAACCAGTCGCGCATGATGCGCCACGACTCGTGGTACATCTGCTGCCACTCGGCGCGCGGCTCGATCTGCACCTCAAGGCGTTTGAAGTCGAGCTTGCCGTCGTCCGGTTTCGGCGGCTCGCCGGTGGAGACGAGAAACCAGTTGCCGCCCTTCGTGTAGAGCAGGCGGCTGCTGTCGGCGGAGATTTCGTAACCGCCGATCTCTTCGACCAGCCGCTCGAACTTCGGCGGCTTCGTCAGATCATAGGTGTAGAGCGCGAGCGTCGGGTTCGCGCCGGGCGCAGGCGATTTCGGCCACTCGTTGACGACGACGAAGAGTTGCCCGGCGCGCCCCGGCGTCAGGCGCGCGTAGTCGCGCGCCTGCACGGGCAGGTCAACGACGCGGCGCGTGATCTCGGCAAAATCGATCTGCATGGGCGCGTTCGACGCCGCTACTTTCACGTCCGGGTTCGGGTTGCCGTTCGGTAGGAGCGGCGACGGTTCGTCCGCGCGCAGCACGACCAAGTGTGCGCGGCGCGTGACGAGCGGGCGGGCGAAGACGCCGTTTAAGACGCCCCAGCCAAACTCGCTCGTGCCCGCGTTCGGGCTGGACAGGAAGTAGAGATATTTGCCGCTCGTGTCAAAGACGGGTTGCTCTGTGTGCGTGCGCCCGTCCGTGATCTGGTGCGTCTGCCGCGCCGCGAGGTCGTAGATGTAGACCGTCCGCACGCGGTTGTGCAGGTGCTTCGAGTAGGTGAGATAGCGGCTGTCGGGCGACCACGCCGGATAGAGTTCTTCCTGAAAAGAATAGGTGGACGTGTCAACGCGCTCGGCTGCGCCGCGTGCGAGATCGGCGACCCAGAGCGCGAGGCGTTTGTCGGCGAAGGCGATCTTACGCGAGTCGGGCGACCATGTTAGCTCGCGGTAGAAAGAGGGCTGCGGCTCGACGGCAATCTTCTGCACCGCGCCGGAGCCATCGGCGGCGCGCACGTGCAGTTGATACTCGCCTGATTCGTCGGAGAAGTAGGCCAGTTGCCGGCCGTCGGGCGACATCGCCGCCCAACGCTCGGCCGTGCCGGAGGTCTGCGTGATGTTCTGGGCTGCGCCGGATTTCGGATCGAAGACGAGCGCCTCGCCGCGCGCGCTCAGCACAAGGCGGTCGCCGTTTGGCGCGAGCGTGGCCCACTCAATCGTGCGCGCGGCGTTGACGGTGCGTGGTTGCAGTTCGGCCGCATCGGGCGCAACCTGCACGTCGAGCACGCGCGTCTGGTTCGTGGCCATGTCGAAGAGGTGCAGGCGGCCGTCGCGCACGAAAGTGACGGCGTCGGTCGTCGCGGCGGCCCAGCGTATGCCGTACTGCGTGAAGCTGGTGAGTTGCTTCGTCTGCTTGTTGGCGAGGTCGTAGACGTAGAGATTGTAAGTACCCGTGCGGTCGGAGATGAAATAGATTTTGTTGCCGACCCACATGGGCAGCAGATCGTTGTAGTCGCCCGTCGGCAGACGCTCCAACGCGCCGTCGCTCAAGTTGACGAGCCACACGAGACCCTTCGAGCCGCCGCGATAAAAACGCCAGTCGCCAACTGTCGCCGCCATTGGCGTATAAGCGAAGCGGCGGCCGTCGGGCGCGTAAGAGCCGAACTGCGCTTTCGGCAATGGCAACTCGGCGGGCAGGGCCGCGCCTGCCGCGTCAATCGTGTAGAGGCGCGAGCCGGAACTGCGGTTCGAGCTAAAGAGGACGCTCCGGCCGTCGGGCGTCCAGCCGACGGGGAAGTCCGTGTTGGGATGAAAGGTAAGCCGGCGCGCTTCGCCGCCCGTCGCCGGACTGACGTACACGTCGAACGCACTGCCGGTCTGGCGGGCAAAGGCGAGTTGCGAGCCGTCGGGCGAGAAGACGGGAAAGTTGTTCGTCTCGGCTTTCGTGCCGAGGCGACGCGCTGTGCCGCCCGCGCGCTCGACGAGCCAGATGTCGCCCGCGTAGTAGAAGGCGATGTGCGTGCGGTTGATGGCGACGCGGCCGATCAGCATGGGCGCGCTCGTCTGTGCTTGAACGCTCAGACAAATTAACAACAGTGGCAGGCTAAGCAGGGCGATGCGTGACATGGTGTGGGTTCTCCGTCCGACCGGGGTTGTCATCCTGAACGTCGGCGCGCGCGGCTGAGTTCGGAAAATATACTTGCGGGTACGGGGGGCGGAGCGGTGCGAAGATTTTTACCGGCTCGATGCGCATGCATAGTGCTCCATCCGGCCGCTTACTGTTTCGCGCCATTGTTATGACATTTCCGGCAAGTAATCAACTGATAATCCGGCCGCTTAGAGGGAGGGACAACGTGAGCAAGCTGTTTTCAGTTCTTAGACTGCGCGACGTTGAGTTTAAAAATCGCATCTTCGTCTCGCCGATGTGCCAGTATTCGAGCCGCGACGGGTTGCCGAACGAGTGGCATCTGGTGCATCTCGGCAGTCGCGCGGTAGGCGGGGCGGCGCTCGTGGTGGTCGAAGCAACGGCCGTCGCGCCGGAAGGGCGGATCACGCCGGGCGACACGGGCATCTGGTCGGACGAGCAGGCGCGGGCCTTTCAACCTATCGCCGCCTTCATTAAGGCGCAGGGCGCTGTGCCCGGCATTCAACTCGCGCACGCCGGTCGTAAGGCTTCAACCGACGTGCCTTGGCGCGGCGGCAAGCCGCTCACTGAAGGCGCATGGCAGACGCTTGCGCCGAGCGCCTTACCTTTTGGCAACTTCCCCGCGCCGCACGCCATGAGCGTGCAGGAGATCGCGGCGGTCGTCGCGCAGTTTGTCGCCGCCGCCGAGCGCAGCCGCGCCGCTGGCTTCGAGGTGGTCGAGCTACACATGGCGCACGGCTATCTGCTCAACGAATTTCTGTCGCCACTGGCGAACGAGCGCACGGATGA
Organism: Pyrinomonadaceae bacterium; assembly: GCA_036389375.1. Lineage (GTDB taxonomy): Bacteria > Acidobacteriota > Blastocatellia > Pyrinomonadales > Pyrinomonadaceae > QHXQ01. The sequence continues at coordinate 10,940 of DASVQA010000155.1, forward strand.
ATACGGCGGGAGTTTTGCGGGGCGCACGCGCTTGCCCTTGCAGGTCGCCGCGGCCGTGCGCCGCGTGTGGCCGGCTCATCTGCCGTTGTTCGTCCGCATCTCAGCGTCGGATTGGGCGGACGGCGGTTGGGACTTGGCGCAGTCAATCGAGTTTGCCGGTCAACTGCGAAGCATCGGCGTTGATCTGATAGATTGTTCGAGCGGCGGCCTCCTGCCCGGCGTCAAGATTCCGGTCGCGCCCGGCTATCAAGTGCCTTTCGCCGCCGCCATACGCCAGCAGGCGGGCATTGCGACGGGCGCGGTCGGCCTCATCACAGAGCCGCAACAGGCCGAACAGATCATCGCGGCCGGCCAAGCCGACGCTGTCCTGCTCGCCCGCGCAATGCTGCGTGATCCTTACTGGGTCTTGCACGCGGCCAAGACGCTCGGCGTGGACGTGCAATGGCCTGTGCAGTATGACCGAGCCAAAGATTGATCGAGCGGGGACGCGGAGGCAGCGATGAGAACGATCCGAAGCCTGCACGAGGCGCGACGGGCCGACATAGACGGGCTTGTGACCTATCAAGCCATGCCGACGCCCACGCTTGCAGTCGAACGTCTAGAGCCGTTCATCTTCCTGAATCATCACGGGCCGCAAACTTATCCGCCGCACAACGCCGGTCTCCCGTTCGGGCCGCATCCACACAGAGGCTTCGAGACGGTCACGTTCATTTTAACGGGCGACGTGCTGCACAGGGACACGGGCGGCTATGAAAGTCTCATCGGCGCGGGCGGCGTGCAATGGATGACGGCGGGGCGCGGTCTGATACACGCCGAAACCTCTTCCGCGCAGTTCAAGGCGCAGGGCGGCGCACTGGAAATCTTACAACTCTGGCTCAACCTGCCGGCCCGGCTCAAACTAACAGACCCGCGCTACATCGGTTTACAGCGCGACCAAGTGCCCGGTCTCAAACTCGATGGCGGGCGCGTTACGATCAATCTGGTGGCCGGCGCTTGGGACGGCGCGGCGGCCCCGGTTGAACCGTTGACGGACGTGCATCTGTGCAGCGTCTATTTCCAACCGGGCGGGCGGCTCGCCCGGACGGTCGCCGCCGACCGCAGCCTCTTGTTCTACGTCGTGCGCGGGACGCTCGCGGTGAACGGTCAAAGCGTCGGCGCACGGCACATCGTTGAGTTCAACCGGGACGGCGACGAAATCGAGGTCGAAGCGTTGACGCACGCGGTGCTGCTGTTCGGTCATGCCCGGCCGAACGGCGAACCCGTAGCTAGCTACGGGCCGTTCGTGATGAATACGACGGCGGAAATCGCTCAAGCCATCAAGGATTATCGCGCGGGCCGGTTTGGCGTCTGGCCGGACTAGCCGACCGGGCGCAACCTTACGCCGTCTCCCTTCAATCCTCACATCTAGCCGCCGCCCGTTGGAAATTAAGCAACGCTGCTGTTACGGTATGCGCTCTGCCCGCCGCAGGGGCAGACCTTGTTAATGCCTACGCCTGATACATGGTCGCCGCCACCGGCAGACTTGACCCTCGCGCACGACGAAGTGCATGTGTGGCGCGCGTCTTTAGAGCAGCCCGCACACGTTCTTGCGCAACTGCGCGCCACGCTTGCGGCGGACGAGCACGAGCGCGCGGCGCGGTTTCACTTTGAACGTGACCGCGCGCATTTCATCGTCGGGCGCGGCGTGCTGCGGGCCATCCTCGGCCGCTATCTGCCCGGGCGGGCCGAGCAGTTGCAGTTTCAATATGGCGCTTACGGCAAGCCCGCGCTGACGGCCGAGTTCGCACGTGGCTCATTGAGCTTTAACCTCGCACATTCGCACGCGCTGGCCCTGTTCGCCGTCACGCGCGGGCGCGCCGTCGGCGTTGACGTTGAATACCTGCGGGCCGAGTTGGCCGGGACGCAGATCGCAGAGCGTTTTTTTTCGGCCCGCGAAGTGGCCGCGCTCTGCGCGTTGCCGGCAGAGCAACAGCCGCGTGCTTTCTTTGATTGCTGGACGCGCAAAGAGGCCTACATCAAAGCGCGCGGCGAGGGCTTGTCGTTCCCGCTCGCCGCCTTCGACGTGTCGCTCGGCCCGGACGAGCCGGCGGCGCTGCTGTGTGTCAGAGGCGACGCGCAGGAGAGCGCCCGCTGGTCGCTGCGTGCGCTCGACGCCGCTCTCGGTTATGCTGCCGCGCTGGTCGTCGAAGGACACGACTGGCAGCTTAAGACGTGGCAGTGGCAGGCGAGTTAGACCACCGGGCTTGGTGTCTGCGTCTTCATGTTACTATCCGGTGCGCGGCTGAACTCCAGGCGCACCTTGCACGATGTAAAAATAGCTTGCCGGTAGGAAGGATTGCATAAAGATGACTGTGCGCCATGTGCTGTCAATTGCGGAACTCGGGCCCGAAAACCTGACCGACATCTTGCATCGAGGTTTTGCCATTGCGGCGCAGCAGGACGGCGGCGCGCAGCCACTCAAAGGTAAGACGGTCGGCATCTACTTCAGAGGCCCTTCGACGCGCACGCGCACCTCGTTTACGGTCGCCGCGCTCAAACTGGGCGCGGGCACGATCACTTATGGCCCAAACGATCTGCAACTCGTCACCGGCGAGACGATTGAGGATACGGCCCGCGTACTCGCGGGTTTTCTCGATGCGCTCGTGATCCGCACGAATAAATCGGTCGCGGAGATGCAGGCTTTCGCCGCGCAGGATGAGATGGCCATCGTCAACGCCATGAGCGAGAGCGAGCACCCGACGCAGGCGATTGCCGATTTGGTGACGATCAACGAGGCGCTCGGCCGGCTGACGGACGTGCATGTCTTGTATCTCGGTGAGGGTAACAACACGGCGGCCTCGCTGGCGTTAGCCATGGCCTTGACGCCCGGCATGCGGCTCACGCTGGTGACACCGGCCGGCTACGGGCTGCCTGCTACGATGCTTCAGACCGCGCAAGACTTGGCCCGGCAAACAGGCTCGACGATTGAACAGCAGCACGACATTGAGCACCTGCCCGCGCACGTCGACGCCGTCTACACGACTCGTTGGCAAACGATGGGCGAACCAAAAGCTGATGCAGACTGGCGCGAAAGATTTGCGCCCTACAGCGTCACGCCGGCCCTGATGGCGCGGGTCTCCAAGCCGACGGGCACGATCTTTCTTCACGATCTGCCGGCCGTGCGCGGCGAGGACACGCACGATGCAGTGCTCGACGGGCCACAGAGTCGCGCCTTTCGGCAGGCGCGGCACAAGCTCACGAGCGCCATGGCCGTGCTCTCGTGGTGTCTGGCCGCAAAGTCCTGAGCCAAGCAACGCCCGACCGGATTTAGCCGTCAAAGCGCTTCGACTCGCGCGCTCAAGCGCAATAGATTGGATACGCGGCGTGTTGTTCTGCTGCCGCTTGTGCCACCCGCCCGGCATGGCTGAAGTTATCCTGCGCCGACACATTGCTAAGGATTTTGCAGTAATAGTTAAGGTCAATAATTTGTTCGAGTATTAGTTGCCCTGATCACGGTTTTGGAGTTGACAGTCACCTGAAAATGTATATGATTGGTGGTGCCCTATCGCCCGACTTGGGAGCATCCTCTCATCCCCATAAGTCGGGCCTCACCTTTCTATAATCACTAGAAAGTAAAGGGAAGTAGAACTTGGCGTATTGTTATCTTACAAACAGCGTCAATCGTAGAAGTAATGGCCTGATTTATGTATTTGGCTGGGTCGCAATAAAACTTGGCTTCAGGTTGATTGGTTATGTTTAGCAGATAAGGAAAGTCCCGGCGCTACTTGCCGGTAACACCGGGACTCGCTCGACAACACAACCACTGCTAATGCAGAGGATGCATCGCCTGGCAGCCCGCATCTTAGCGCAAAAGCAGCGGTTAACTCAAGAATTAGTTCGCTCAAAGACTTACGTTGAGGAACCCCGCTGCTCGTATGCGACGCGCTATTTATTTCCAATTTCTCGCTCTGCCTGCAAATCTTCCCCCCTCCAGCGCCAGCGCACAGAGTGGCTTGGTGACGCACTGCTTGCTGCGTAGCCTGCCGCCTCTGCACCTCTACGATTAAGTCAACGCGTAATAATCTGACTGTCCTTCTCTTTTAAGTATTGGAGAGTGCCTGATGAGCGTCAATGAAACACGCGCTGATTTACGCTGGTATGCAGTCCAGACCAAAGCCCAGCAGGAAGAACGGGCCGAGAGTAATTTGCGCGCCTGGAACGTCGAAACGTTTGCGCCCCGCGTGCGCGAGCGGCGACGCGGCTACTACACGGGCCAGGCAGGTTATCTGATCAAGTCGCTCTTTCCGCGTTACATCTTCGCCCGCTTCGATATGCATACGCTGTTGCATAAGGTCAATTTCACGCGGGGCGTGCAAAGCGTCGTCTGTTTTGGCGGCGTGCCCGTGCCGGTTGAAGATGAGGTGCTGGCGATCATGCAGGCGCGGTTAGATGCGGACGGGTTTATTACCATCGGCGAGGAACTCAAGGTCGGCGACCGCGTGATGATTCAGGCCGGCGTGTTCAAAAACTTCATCGGCATCTTCGAGCGCGAAGTGGGCGAGCGCGACCGCATCAGAATACTACTTGATACGATCAACTATCGAAGTCAGATTACGCTCGACCGCGCACAGGTTAAAAAAGTCGGAGCCAATTATTTATCTGCTTAATCGGGTCGGTCAGGTCGCTGGCTTTAACGAGCGGCCATCGAGATCGCAAAGTGTAAGGGAATCTTACCATATGGGGAGTTGCCGGGTTGGACGCGCGGCAACGCATATCCGTTAAGCCTTGAGGGCGGGCCGAGCCTGTCTGGCGTCAGCCGAAACAGACAGCTCATTTACGCGCAGAGCATCAGGACATGGCATGAGCCGCAACGTTCCATGTCCGGTGCTCGGCTTGCGCGCTTAAGTAGCGCACGAGCGAGCGAACGTGGCGGCCCGAAGTGGCGTCGGCGCGGGTGTCGAGCGCAGGCGGGCGCGGCTAAATTTTGAATAGGGGGCTATCCAAAATTCCAATGTTTGGCCATGCGTTCGCCAAGTGGCCTGCGGTAGCTCTGCCCACGCGCCCTTGAGTCAAAAAAACCTGAAGTGAAAATCCCTGTGCCCGCATCGCGCGCCGCCGCGCCGTTACATACGCCTGCTTTAGTCAGCCTGATCGCGGCCGATGGGGCCAAGGCTCTCGTCCTTGCGCTGTTGGTGATGGCTTGCGCGCTGGTCGCCGTGCGTCGGCTGAACCCACCGGCGAGCAGTCCAGCCTCGGCGCCGCTCACGGAATTTTCTTCGGGGCGCGCAATGCAGCATCTGCGCGTCATCGCACAGACGCCGCATCCTTTGAATTCGCCCGAACACGCGCAGGTGCGCGATTACATCCTGCACGAACTGACCCAACTTGGTTTGCAGCCGGCACTACAGACCACGCCGGTCGTCAGCAACATCCTTGTGCGCGTGCCGGGGACGGAGCACAGTGCGAAGGCCGTCCTGCTGGTTGGGCATTACGACACGGTGGCGGATAGTCCGGGCGCGGCGGACGACGGTTCTGCGGTCGTGGTGCTGCTGGAAACGTTACGCGCCATAAAAGCCAGTGCGCCCCTGCGCAACGACGTGATCGTGCTGTTCTCGGATGGCGAAGAGGCAGGGCTGCTGGGCGCAAAAGCTTTCGCCTACGGGCACGCCTGGGCGCAGGATGTCGGGGTCGTACTCAACTTTGAAGCGCGCGGGAGCGGCGGCCCCGCTTTGATGTTTGAAACGAGTGGCGAGAACGGCCGTTTGATCAGCGAGTTTGCTCAGGCTGCACCGTATCCGGTCGCCTACTCGATTGCGCCTGACCTGTACAAACTGCTGCCGAACAGCACCGATCTGGCCGTGTTCAAAGAGGTGGGCTGGCCCGGTTTGAACTTCGCTTTCATCAAGGACGGCGCGACGAACTATCACAGCCCGCTCGATAACTTGGCCGACCTTGACGAGCGCAGCGTGCAGCATCAAGGCACTTATGCACTGATGCTTGCGCGCCGCTTCGGCGATATGAGTCTGGCCGATCTGCACGCGCCCGATGCGATCTACTTCAACCTCTTTGGCACAAAACTCGTCGTCTATTCGGCGCGCTGGCTGCTGCCGCTGGCGCTCTTGCTCACACTGCTCTTTGTCGGTCTGCTCATAGTTGGTTTGCGTGCGCGCAGGCTAAGCGTGGCCGAAATCGGCAAAGCATGCGCCGCCGTCGCGCTCGGTCTGCTCATCACGTTGCTGGGCGTTTCGGTCGTCGGCTGGCTGGCGGGTTTATTGTTCGGCGACACCGGCAACGCCGATACGCGCATAGCGCTGTTGGGCTTTAGCGCCATTATCCTTGCCGCCGCGTTTTATGCCTGGTGCGGACACAAGATCAGTGGCGCGAATTTGTTGGCGGGCGGATTGGTGTGGTGGCTGTTGTTGCTGCTGCTGACGAGCCTGTTCCTGCCGGGCGGCAGTTACCTGTTTGCATGGCCGCTGCTGTTCGGGCTGCTCGCGCTGGCGTTTGAGTTGCTGATCAAGCAGGTGCGGGTGCGCGCGGGCGCGCGGCTCGTGGCGCTCCTGCTCTGTGTGTTGGCCGGCAGCGCACTCTGCGCCCCGCTCGTTTATCTGGTCATCATCGCGTTCACCTTAAACTCCGCCGGGGCGACGTTCGCGCTGGTCGCGCCGGGGCCGCTCGTTATGATCTTGCTCGCGCCTTACTTTGCGCGGTCGCAGCCCGCGGCGCGCACCGCCGTCGCCTAAGTCACGCAAAAGAAAAGTCACGCAAAAGTTACTCAAAGTCAGCAGCGAGGCGCGTTCCTGCGCGCCGCCGTTTACGCAGCACACCTTCAGTCAGTCACAACCCGTTATGTCTAGTGAAGAGCAGCGGTGGGGTAAGCCTCAGACCTATCTCGACACACTCACGGTCGCGCCGTTTGAACCGGCGACGCTGGTGGAACTCCTGCGCTGGCGCGCACAGCAACAACCCGAACAACTCGCCTACACCTTTCTGCTCGACGGCGAGCGCGAAGAGGCGCGGCTGACTTATGGCGAACTCGACGCGCGCGCCCGCGCCATCGCCGCGCTGCTACAATCGCTGGATGCGACGGGCGGGCGCGCGCTCCTGCTCTATCCTTCGGGGCTGGACTACATCGCGGCGTTCTTCGGTTGCCTGTATGCGGGCGTCGTGGCCGTGCCGGCCTATCCGCCGCGCGCCGCCGCGCAGAATCGCAACTTCCCGCGCCTGCGTGCCATCGTCAACGACTGTCGCCCGACGGTCGCACTGAGCACCGATGCGATCCTGAGCGCCGTCGAGAAACGGCTCGCGCAGCATCCCGACCTGCTGAGCATGCGCTGGCTCTCGACCGATAATCTGAGCGCCGCGCTCGCCGACGAATGGCAAGAGCCGTCTGTCAGCAGCCACACGCTCGCCTTTCTGCAATACACTTCGGGTTCGACGGCGACGCCAAAAGGCGTCATGGTCAGTCACGGCAATCTGCTGCACAACCAACGCATGATCAGCCTCGCCTTCGGGCAGACGGCTGAATCGAGCGTTGTCGGCTGGCTGCCGCTCTATCACGACATGGGGCTGATTGGAAACGTGCTGCAACCGCTCTATCTCGGCACGCCCTGCGTCCTCATGGCCCCGACGGCTTTCCTGCTGCGCCCCTTCCGTTGGCTCGACGCCATCTCGCGCAACAAGGCGACGACGAGCGGCGGGCCGAACTTCGCCTACGAACTCTGCGTCCGCAAGACGACGCCGGAGCAGCGCGCCTGTCTTGACTTGAGTAGCTGGACGACCGCCTTCAACGGCGCAGAGCCGGTGCGGCCCGAGACCATGCAACGCTTCGCCGAAGTCTTCGCCGAATGCGGTTTCCGCTACGAGTCGTTTGCGCCCTGCTACGGTCTCGCCGAGGCGACGCTCATCGTCACCGGCGGCCGGCGCGACGCGGACGCGATGGTCGAGACGTTCGATGCCGATGCGCTCGCGCACAATCAGGTGCGCCCCGCTGCCGCTGACGACGACCAGACGCATGCGCGCGCGCTCGTCAACTGCGGGCGCACGCTGCTCGGTCAGAAACTCGTCGTCGTCGAGCCTGAGTCGGCGACGTTGTGCGCGCCTGAGCGCGTCGGCGAAATCTGGGTGTCGGGGCCGAGCGTGACGCACGGCTACTGGAATCGCCCCGCCGAGACGGGCGAGACTTTCCACGCCTATCTCGCGGACGCGGGCGAGGGGCCGTTCCTGCGTACGGGCGATCTCGGTTTCCTGCGCGACGGTCGGCTGTTCGTCACGGGCCGGCTCAAAGACCTGATCGTGATTCGCGGGCGCAACCATTATCCGCAGGACATCGAACTCACGGTCGAACGCAGCCACGCGGCCCTGCGACCGGGCTGTGGCGCAGCCTTCTCCGTTGACATGGACGATGAAGAGTGCCTCGTCGTCGTGCAGGAGATCGATCATCGCCTGCGCCCGGACGTGGAGACGGTACACGAGGCGATCCGGCAGTCGGTCGCAGAGGAGCACGAGGTCTTGCCGCATGCGGTCGTGCTCGTGGCGGCGGGCAGCATTCCGAAAACGTCGAGCGGCAAGCTTCAGCGCCACGCGACGCGCGCGAAGTTTCTGGCGAACAGTCTGGACGTGTTGAGCGAGTGGCGGGCGACGCCCAAAGCCGAGCCGGAGACAAGCCTGCTCGGCGCGGCCGAAGTGCCGACCGCCGCGAACGAGATCGAGGCGTGGCTGGTCGCGCACCTCGCGGCCCGACTCGGCGTTGACGCCTGCGAGATAGACGCCAGTCAATCAATCGCGCGCTACGGGTTCGATTCGCTCGCCGCCATCGAGTTGATGCACAGCATCGAGACCGCGCTCGGCGTGAACCTGTCGCTGGCGAGTCTGCTGCAAAGTCCGACGGTCGCGCAGGTGGCGGGCGAGATCAGCGCGCAGGTCGCGGCGGCGACGAGCACGCCGAAACTGACGAGCGCGGAGGGCGCAGCCGCCGACGAGCCGCAGCCGCTCTCGCACGGGCAGCAGGCGCTCTGGTTTCTCTATCAACTCGCGCCGGAGAGCGCCGCCTACAATCTGGCGGGCGCTGTTCGCATCCGTGCTGGGCTGGACGTGCGCGCGCTGCGACAGGCGTTTCAAACACTCGTGGAACGCCACGCGGCGCTGCGCACGACGTTCGGCGTCGTGCAGGACAAGCCCGTGCAGCGCGTCAGCGCCCGCGCGCAATTGACTTTCAACGAAGTTGACGCCGAGCGTTTGCGCGAGCCGGAACTGGCCGAGCAACTGTCGGCGGAAGCGCACCGGCCGTTTGATCTGGCGGCGGGGCCGGTGCTGCGCGTCAATCTCTTCCGGCGCGCGGGCGGCGAATACGTGGTGCTGCTCGTGGTGCATCACATCGTCGCCGATTTCTGGTCGCTCTCGGTGCTCGTGCAGGAGTTGGGCGTATTGTATCAGGCGCACAAGACGGGCGGCGCGGCGGCGCTGCCGCCAGTGGCCGTGCAATACACCGACTACGCGCGCTGGCAGACGGAACTGCTCGCCGGGCCTGAAGGCGAGCGGCTCTGGTCGTACTGGCAGAAGCAACTGGCGGGCGAACTGCCCGTGCTGAATCTGCCGACCGACCGGCCGCCGCCGCCCGTGCAGAGTTATCGCGGCGACTCGCACGCCTTTACCTTGAGCGCGGAGTTGACGACGGCTCTGCGCGCGCTCAGCCGCGAACAGTCCGCCACGCTCTACATGACGCTGCTCGCCGCCTTCCAGACCCTGCTGCATCGCTACACCGAGCAGAAGCACATACTCGTCGGCTCACCCATGGCCGGGCGCACGCACGCGGAACTGGCCGGTCTCATCGGCTACTTCGTCAACCCGCTGGTGCTGCGCGCAGACCTGTCGGGCGACCCGCCGTTCAAGGTCTTGCTGAACGAGGTGCGCCAGACCGTGCTGGCCGCCTTCGAGCATCAGGAGTATCCGTTCGCGTTGCTGGTCGAGCGTTTGCAGCCCGTGCGTGATGCGAGCCGGCCGCCGCTCTTTCAGGCGACCTTCGCGCTTCAGAAAGCCTACCTGCTCGACGCGCAGGGCTTGACCGCGTTCGCGCTTGGCGAAGCGGGCGCGCGTCTGCAACTCGGTGAACTTGAGCTTGAATCCGTGGCCCTGCCGCAGCGCGTGTCGCCCTTTGATCTGACGCTGCTGATGGCCGAAGCCGAAGGGCATCTGCACGCGTCGCTGCAATACAACACAGACCTCTTCGACGCTACGACCATCGCGCGCATGGCCGGGCACTTCGAGACGTTGCTTGAGAGCATCGTGGCACAACCCGAACAGCGCGTCGCGGCGCTGCCGATCCTCCCGCCGGCTGAGCGCCACAAAATGCTCGTCGAATGGAACGAGACGACCCGCCCGCTCCCCGCCGAACAATGTCTGCACCAGATGTTTGAAGCGCAGGTCGCGCGCACGCCCGACGCCCTCGCGCTCGTCTGTGAAGAGGCGCAACTGACCTACGCCGAGTTGAACGCGCGGGCCAACCAACTCGCACATCACCTGCAACGTCTCGGCGTCGGCCCGGAAGTGTTGGTGGGCGTGTGCGTGGAGCGTTCGGCGGAGATGATCGTGGCGCTCTACGGCGTGCTGAAAGCGGGCGGCGCATACGTGCCGCTCGACCCGGAGTATCCGAAAGAGCGGCTGCGCTACATGCTGGCGGACACGGCCACATCCGTGCTGCTGACGCAGCAACATCTGCTCGACGAGTTGCCGGGCGGCGAGGCAAAGGTCATCTGTCTGGATCGTGACTGGGAAGTGCTGAGCAAAGAGTCGACCGAGAACCCGACGAGCGCGGTCACGCCTGAACATCTGGCTTACGTCATCTACACGTCCGGCTCGACGGGTCGGCCGAAGGGTGCGATGCTCCCGCACCTCGGCGTGGCCAACTGTCTTCATTGGATGCAGGAGACCTACCGGCTCGGCGGCGACGATAGCTTCCTCCTGAAAACCTCGCTCAACTTCGACCCGTCGGTCTGGGAAATCTTCTGGCCGCTCGGCGCGGGCGCAAGCGTCCACGCCCTGCCGCCCGGCGGCCATCTCGACAGCAGCTATCTCGCGCACTACTTGGCCACGCATGGCGTCACGACCGCCTATTTCGCGCCTTCGATGCTGCGCGTGTTGTTGGACGAGCCGGGCGTCGTTGCTTGCACTTCGCTCAGGCAAGTGATCTGCGGCGGCGAAGAATTGCCGCCGGAGACGATGGCGCGTTTCTTCGAGTTGCTGCCCGGCGCGGAACTGCACCACTCGTATGGGCCGACCGAGTCCTCGATTGCGACCGCCGAGTGGCTGTGCGACCCAGCGAGCCAGCGGCGGCAGGTGAGCATCGGCTACGCGTTGGGCAACACGCGGCTCTACGTCCTCGACGGCGCGATGCAGCCTGTGCCGGTCGGAGTCGCGGGCGAGTTGTACATCGGCGGCATCGGCGTCGGGCGCGGCTACCTGAACCGGGCCGACCTGACGGCCGAGCGGTTCGTGCCCGACCTCTACGGCAACGCGCCGGGCGCACGACTGTATCGCACGGGCGATCTGGTGCGCTACGCGGCGGACGGGAGTCTTGAGTTCATCGGGCGCATTGATAGTCAGGTGAAGGTCAGAGGCTTTCGCATCGAGTTGGGCGAGATCGAGGCAGCGCTCGCGCGGCACGAGGCGGTGCGCGAGGCTGTGGTGCTGGCGCGTGCGGACGAAGCGGGCAGCAATCAGTTGGTGGCCTACGTCGTGACGGGCGAGCCGCGGCCGACGACCGCGCAACTGCGTAGTTACCTGCGCGACCAACTGCCGGACTACATGATCCCTGCGGCGTTCGTCGTCTTAGACGAACTGCCGCTTACGCCCAACGGCAAGATTGATCGCAAAGCACTGCCTGCGCCCGTGCAGTCCCGCCCCGAATTAGAGAGCGGTTACGCTGCGCCCGCGACACCCAATGAGGAGTTGCTCGTCGGCATCTGGGCCAACATCCTGCGGTTGGAACAGGTCGGCGTCGAGGACAACTTCTTCGAGTTGGGCGGCCATTCCCTCTTGGCCACGCAGTTGATGTCGCGCGTGCGCGAGGTCTTTCAGGTCGAAGTGCCGCTGCGTTGCCTGTTCGAGACGCCGACCATCGCGGGGCTGGCCGCCTTTATCGAACAGCATCAGGGGCAGACGAAGCCGGCCGCGCAGGCGAGCATTCAGACACTGCCCAGAGGCAAGCGGAATCTCAAACATCTGTTGGCGCAGTTGGAAGAACATCTGGTGACGGACACTAAAGAGTTGCTCGACGAGCAGCCCTAACGTAGAGAAGAAGAACGATGACAAACGATAATTTCCCGGCCGATGCGCCGACCGAGCTACCCGCGGCCGAGCAGGACTTGCTGGAACTGCTGGCGAGCGCCGAAGGCGAGGAATACAACACGTTCCTGCCGTCGTTCGCGCAACAGCGCCTCTGGTTCCTGAACGAATTGGAGCCGGGCAATCCCGTCTACAACATCCCGGTTGCGTTGCGCCTAGAGGGGCAACTCAACACCGATGCGCTGGCGGCGGCGCTGACCGAGATCGTGCACCGGCACGAGGCCCTGCGTACCACCTTTACGACGCTCGATGCGCGGCCCGTGCAGGTGGTCGGCCCGCCCCAGAGCATGCCCATGCCGCTCGTGGATATTTCGTCGCTCCCGGCGACGGACAGAGAGGCGGAGGCGCAACGTCTCTTGCACGCAGAGGCACGCCGCCCCTTCGATCTGGGGCGCGGGCCGCTCACGCGCGCCAACCTGCTGCGCCTCGCTCCCAACGATCACATCCTGATGCTCTCCATGCATCACATCGTCTCGGACGGCTGGTCGCTCGGGATCATGATCCGCGAGTTGATGACGCTCTACCAGTCCTCGCTCACGGGTCAGCCCGCCGCGCTGCCGGAACTGGAAGTGCAATACGCGGACTATGCCGTGTGGCAGCGCGAGTGGTTGCAGGGCGACGTGCTTGATAAACAACTGGCCTATTGGAAGGAGCAACTCGCGCACCCGCCGGTGTTGGAGTTGCCCACCGACCATCTGCGCCCGCCGATGCAGACCTTCAACGGGGCCATCCATCTGGTGAAACTCTCGGCCACGCTCTACGGCGCGCTCAAGAATCTCAGCCAGCGCGAGGGCGTGACGCTCTTTATGACCCTGCTCGCGGCCTTCAAGGTGTTGCTCTCGCGCTACAGCGGGCAGACCGATCTGGTCGTCGGGACGCCGATTGCGGGGCGCACGCGCGTCGAGACGGAGCCGCTCATCGGGCTGTTCGTCAACACGCTGGCGCTACGCACGGATTTGGCCGGCAACCCGACGTTTCGTGAGTTGCTGGCGCGCGTGCGCGGCGTAACGCTCGGCGCATACGCGCATCAGGACGTACCGTTTGAGCGGCTAGTCGAGGAGTTGCAGCCGGAGCGTAGTCTGAGCCATACGCCGCTGTTTCAGGTGATGGTCATGTTGATGAACACGCCGTTGCCGGAACTGGCGATGGCGGGGTTGACCTTGCGCCGGATCGATCTCTCGACCGGCACGGCGAAGTTCGACGTGACGTTGCTGCTCGAAGAACGCGACGGCGGGATCACGGCCCAATGGGAGTACAACACAGACCTCTTCAACACCGAGACGATCAAGCGCATGGCGGGCCACTACGAGACGCTGCTTGAGAGCATAGTGGCCCAGCCGGAGCAGCACATCGCCGCGCTGCCGCTTCTGACGCAGGCCGAGCGCCAGCAACTGCTCGTCGAATGGAACGACACAGCGCGTGCTTATCCGGCCGCCGAATGCATGCACGAACTGTTTGCCGCGCAGGTGGCGCGCACGCCCGACGCAGTCGCCGCCATCGCGGGCGCGGAGCAGTTGACTTATGCCGCATTGAATCAGCGCGCCGATCAGTTGGCTCAGTACCTGCGGACGTTGGGCGTCGGCCCGGAGGTGCGCGTCGGTGTGCTGATGGAGCGGTCGCTTGAGATGCTCACGGGGCTGCTCGCCATCCAGAAGGCGGGCGGGGCATACGTGCCCTTAGACCCGCAGTACCCGCAAGAGCGCGTCGCCTTCATGTTGCAGGACGCAGACATGTCCGTGCTGCTCACGCAGGCGCGGCTCGCGGAGAAACTGCCCGCCGACACGCCCCACGTCGTCTGCGTGGATGCAGACTGGGCCCACATCACTGCCCAGACTGAATCAGAGATCGGCGCGCAAACCACGCTTGCGACAACACTGGATAATCTGGCCTACATCATCTACACGTCAGGTTCGACGGGACGACCGAAAGGCGTGGCCATCACGCACCGCAGCGCCGCCACCTTCCTCCACTGGACGCACGAAACATTCAGTCAGGCAGAGCTGGCAGGTGTCCTAGCCTCCACTTCCATCTGTTTCGACCTCTCTGT
>DASVQA010000156.1:0-13179 GCA_036389375.1 Pyrinomonadaceae bacterium
TCAGGCTGAAACTGCCACGATTTGTGCCGGGCAGAGCAAAGCCGATGCTCGTGATCGTGCCGACCGTGCCGGGCGCGACTGAGGTGTTGGTGATGGTGAAGGTAAACTGATTGCCGGACAGCGAGTAGTTGGACACCAGCGCTGTAACGCCCGTGCCTCCGCGCCCGACCAAGGTGACTGTATCAGCTTTAGCGGCAGCATGTAGCGTCACTAAAAGCACTGCGGCTGCACTGGTTAACATCATTCTGCGAATCATCTTTTTTGTCTCCCTGCCTAAAATTTTTGCCACGTCTGCACGCGAAATAGAATTCGTCAAGACCTGCCTTGCGTGAAAAGCCCAACACAGTCCGCCTACGGGCGACTGCGCGCACGAACTTGGGTTTTCTGGTCTCGCTCTATTGAAACCGATAATGGCGATATATTTCCGAAGAATTAGAATGAAATCTTAATCTGAAGGAAAATGCCCGAATTCTTAGCGGTGGCGCAGCCGTGTGAGACGGTTCAGCAGAGTGCGCAGTTCGGGTAGACCAAAGAGGAAGGTGACGGCGAAATAGATCAGCCCGTAAGGAATAAGCACGAGCGCGGCGACGATGAAGGGTTGACGCGTTGGCAGCGCGAGCTTGATGCCCCAGCCAGCGGCGGCCCCGGCGGCAGCCGCCACCCAGAGCTTGACGACGAAACTCGCAGGCAGCCCCGTCCGCCCGATCCGCCGGTTCAATTTGCGCCGCAGCAGATAGAACTCGACCCAGCCGGAGACCCCGGCTGAGGCGGTCAAGCCCACGACGCCCCATTTCAGATCAACGCCGAGCGCGCGTGGCAACGGCAGCGCGCACAGGTAGCCGAGCGCAATCGTGAGGGCGACGCGGACGACGGCGAACAGCAGCGGCGTGCGCGTATCGTGGAGCGCATAGTAGGTGGAAGAGTAGAGCCGGCCGAGCGTGGAGGCGAGCAAGCCTACGGTCGAGCCGGCGAGGATGGCCCAGACCCAGCGCGTGTCCGCTTCGGTGAACTTCCCCGTGCGATAGAGCACGCCGACGATGATGTCGCCCAGCGCGAGGAAGGCCATGGACGAGGGCACGATGAAGAAAGCGATCTGGCGCAAGCCCGCTTCGAGTCGGCTGCGCAACTGCGTGGCGCGTTCCTCGACGTTGCCCTTCGCGCTCGCCATCGCGGGTAACTCGGCGGCCGACACCGACATGCCGAACAGACTCACGGGCAGCGTGTAGAGGCTCTGCGTGTAAGCGAGCGCGGCGACCGCGCCTTGGCCCAACAGGCTCGCCAGCATGGCGTCCACGAAGGCGCTGATCTGCACGACGCCGCGACTGATGAAGACGGGCACGAAATTGCGAATCACCTCGCGCACGTGTTGCGAGACGAAGTCGAGCACGGGGCGCAGGCGTTTGAGTAAGCGCAAGACCGTCGGCAGTTGTACGCCAAACTGCAAGGCGCTGCCGACGACCGACCCCCAGGCGGTGTAGATCGCCAGTTGACCGAGTGTCGCTTCGCTCGTGTTGCGTCGCCCGAAGAAGATGAGCGTGCTGATGATGGCCAGATTCCACAGGACGGGCGCGGTGTACGAGAGAAAGAAGCGCCGATGGCTGTTGAGTACGCCGAGACACCAGGCGGAGAGCACAAGCAGCCCGGTGCTGGGGAAGAAGATGCGGACGAGCGTGATGGTCAGGTCGCGTTTGCTGCCCGTGTAGCCGAGTGCGATGACGCTGATGATGTAGGGCGTGAGCAGCACGCCGAGCAGGACGAGCACTGACGTGACGAGCGCGAGGATCGAAAAGACGGCGCTGGCCACGTGGTCGGCTTCCGCGTCTTCGTCGTGCGCGAGCAGCCCGGCGTAGACGGGGATGAACGAAGCGGAGAGCGCGCCCTCGCCGAAGACGTTCTGCAAAAAGTTCGGGATGCGGAGGGCGACGTTGAAGGCATCGCCCACGTCGGTCGTGCCGAAGTAGTGAGCCATGACGCGCTGGCGCACAAGCCCGACGATGCGGCTGAGCAGAATGCCCGCCATGACGAGGAAGGCGTGCTTGTCCGTGCCGGCTTCACGCTCGCGCGTCGCCTGCGCCTGCTCGGCGGGGAACTCGCCCGTCACCGCGCCGATGGGCACGTCCGTCTCGCCCGCAATGACGCTCGCGTCCTCTGCTGCTATGTGCGGCTCAGTCTCATCACCCTTGCGTTCTGGCCGGTGATGAGTTGATGTCGGCCCGTCGGTCGGCTGCGCTTCGTCTGGCAAGTCGGGTTTATCCTGTGAGTTAAAGTTCGTAATCCTTGATCTTCGTTAAGAGCGTCTTGTAGCTGACGCCGAGCGTTTCGGCGGCGCGCGTCTTGTTGCCTTCGTGCGCGGCGAGCGCGGCGGCGATCTTGCGGCGCTCGACGTGGCGCACGGCGCGCTCGGCCACTTCCGCGAGCGTGCCGGATGAATCCAACTCAGCAAACGATGCGCCCGCTTCATCTGTTCCGCCCGCGCTGCTGGCAGGCAGGCTCAGGTCGTGCGGCTCAAGCGTCGGCGCGTCGGCGAGAATGCAGGCGCGCTCGATGGCGTTCTCAAGTTCGCGGACGTTGCCGGGCCAGTCGTGGCGGCGGAGCACTTCGACGGTCGCCTCGCTCAAGGCCGCCGCGTGCCCGCGCAACTCCTGCCCGAACTGCGCGGCGAAGTGGCGCGCCAGCAGCAGCACATCGTCGCCGCGTGTGCGGAGCGGGGGGATCTCGACGGGGAAAACGGCCAGCCGAAAATAGAGGTCGCGGCGAAACTCGCCCCGCTCGGCCGCATGTTGCAGTGCGCGGTTGGTCGCCGCGACGATCCGCACGTCCACCGGCACGGTCACGCGCCCGCCGATGCGGTCAACGGTCTTCTCTTCAATCGCGCGCAGGAGTTTGCCCTGCACGGCGAGCGGCAGTTCGCCGATCTCGTCGAGGAAGACCGTGCCGCCGGAGGCGAGTTCAAACTCGCCGGGGCGGCGGTCGGTCGCGCCGGTGAACGCGCCGCGCTCGTGCCCGAAGAGTTCTGATTCGATGAGCGTCTCAGGGATCGCGGCGCAGTTGATGGCGACGAACGGTTTATCGCGGCGCGGGCTGAGATGATGGACGGCGCGGGCGAAGAGTTCTTTGCCCGTGCCCGATTCGCCGAGCAGGAGCACGGTCGCTTCCGTCGGCGCAACGCGTTGCGTCTCGGCGACGGCGCGTTTGATCGCGTCCGATTCACCGATGATGCGCGGGAAACCGTAGCGGCGCGACCATTCTTCGCGCAACAGCATGTTTTCGGTGCGCAGACGCGCCTGTTCCAGCGCGCGCTCAACTAAGAGCAACAGGTGATTCGAGTCCACCGGCTTTTGCAGAAAATCGTGTGCGCCCTCTTTCATCGCCTGCACCGCCTCGTCAATCGAACCGTAGGCGGTCATCACGACGACGGGCGCGAACGGATCGGCCGCGCGGGCGGCGCGCAGCACGTCGAGACCTGAACCGTGCGGCATACGCAGGTCGGTCAGCACGAGCCGATAGGGCGCGCGCGCGATCTCTTGCAGCGCGGCGCGTGCGTCCGCCGCTTCGGTGACGCCGTAGCCCGCATGCTCAAGCGTCAGCCGCAGCACCCGCCGCAAACTCTCCTTGTCCTCGACGAGCAGAATGTCAGGCATAAAAGCAGAGGTCAGAGGTTAGAGGTTAGCGGTCAGAAGTTTAGTGCAAATCAGTCTCTGTTTCTAACTGATCTCTAACCTCTGACCTTTAACCTCTAACCTCTGTTGTCCTCATCGTTCATCATTCCGGCGGGGCTGTCAAGCGAGATGATTTCACAGATAAAGAGCAGCGGGCCGCGCTCAATCAAACGAGTGCGGCCCGCTGCTGTTGAGCGTTTCTATGCGGCGTCAGTATTCGAGGATGCCGGTGACGCGCGAGCCGAGCGTGCCGAGCGCGCGATCAATTGATTGCGAGTTGAACTCTACGTCGGAACTGCCGCCGCCGTCTGTGTTGAAGGTAGGCGCGAGAAAAGGGTGCGCGAGGTTGTTCTCGCTGGTGGGCCAAGTGCGTTGGAAACTGGCGACGACGATTGCGCCGTCGAGATTGCCGCTGCCCCCGCCCGTGCGGTTCATGTAGCCTTCGCCCATGACGAGGATGACACCGTCAAAGGCCGGATTGCCGCTCAGGTTCAGCTTGCCGGTCACGACGAGCAGACCTGCGCCGCCGCTCAGGTTGCAATCGCCGTCAACGAACGTGAAGACCGGGTTGGTGGTCGTGCCTTCGTTGGACGAGTAGGCCGTGCCCGCCGCCGGTTTGAAGTAGCGCCCTTCGCCCATCGCCGTCACCTGCAAGTCGTTGAGGAAGTCGCGCGCCGCGTCGGCCGTCTTGAGAAAGTAGGGCGTCTCCACCGTCTGCGTCGTCATCGAGCCGGTAGCTGTGCCGTCCATGATGCCGATCTGCGCCGAGCCGGTCATCGTGCCCGGCTTACTCGTGCCGCTCACAACCGTGTTGTAGTCGCACTGTTGGACGGCGATGGCGGGGCGCGCAGGTTTGGGCGGCGTCCCTTTGTCGTGACCCGTATAATTTTTCGCGTTGCTGTTGCCGCTGCTGAAATTCATCGGGCTGCAATCGTCCGCGCCGCGCAAGGTGAGCGCCGCAGGCGGGTCAATATCAATGTCCGCGCGCCCGATTGACATCTCCAACTGCTTGCGCGCGAAGTTCGGGCCGAAGCCGACCGAGCGGACAACGACGCGGCGCGGCTCGGGCGCGATGAACTGGGCCTGTACCTGTTGCGTTACGGCCGCGCCGACGCTGGGACAGGCCACGTTTAGACTGTTCGCGTTCAGCCCCGTGATGGTGATGGTCGTACCCTCGACTTTGAGCGAAGGGATCGGCACGTTGACGTGGAACAGTTGACCGGGACACGAGAGCACATTCGGCGTGCCCAGCGACAGTTTATAAGTGGCCGTGCCGTTCCAGGGCGCGGTCTGGTTGACGGTCAGACGAAAATCAACGAACTGCAAGAGCGAAAGCGTGAGCGAGGCGAGCGGCGTGAGCTTCTCGACGCGGAACGAACCGAGATCGGCGGTCACGGGCGGATAGGCGTTGATGGTCGCGCTCAACTTCGGCTGGTAGGTGATCACGATAAAGTCGGGCGCGATGCCGAGCCTGATCTGCGTCGGGCTAAGGATCGTGCCGGGGATGCCGTTGAGACCGAGAAACTCGCCGGAGGTGCTGTAGGTGATCTGGTTGCTCCGGTCAGGGTCGAAGGCGGCGGCGCGAAACGAGGTGTTGGTGTCCGGGTCAACGGTGACGACACCGGTCGAGATGTTCTTCACGTTATAAGGCAGCCAGCCGACGAAGCGGCAGGGGCTGGGCGCGGTGGGCGTGTCGGTGACGCACGGCTGGTTGTTGGGCGAGCGCCCTGCGCCGTTCGAGAGGTCGGGCGTGATGGCCGTGCGCAGACTCATGCGCGTGTTGTTGGCAACGGCGCTGTCGTGTGCGAGGTTGCCGCGCAGGGCGTTCAAGACCATTTGCAGACCGGCCTCGGCAGCGTAGTAAGCCTGCTTCTCGGCGGTCGCGTCCATCGTGGTCGTGCCGTTCATAGCGGTTGACATGATGAGCGCGCCGCCGACGGCAAAGACCAGCGTGGCGACGAGCAGCATCATCAACAGCGCCGCGCCGCGCTCACTCCGGCGCGCGCTTGGCTTCCGTCCGGCGTTCATCTTCAGCAACATAGCGATGCACCTGTCAAGGTAAGTCTTGCGGAGCGGGCCGACTCAAAAGATCATGGCTCAAAAGGTCACGGCGGTGGCGTTGCGCAGTTGCACGTCCGAGGTCAACTGCTGGACGGCCGGCGCTTGGTAACTGTTCGAGCCGGGCACGCCCACCGCCGGGAGATCGACGCAGACGGAGACGACGATGTAGCGCGCCTGTGCGGGCGGCACTTCGCCGATGGCGACGCCGCCCGGCTTGTCCCGCACGTCCGCGATGTCGCAGACAGGCACGCCGCCCGCGTATGTCACCGTCGGCGTATAGACGACTTTCTCTGCGAAGTAGCGCAGGGTAAACGAATCAATGGGATTGGCCAGCACGGTCGTCGTTGCGCTGTTCACGTCGTAGCGCGCGATGTAGCGTCGTCCGTTCGCCGCATCGTTGACGAAACTGAATAGCACGTCCTCGTCCTGACTGCCGGGGGACTCCGGTGTTGCGCCGCCGTTGAAGCGGTCGGAGTTGGTGAGGATGCGGATCGCCGTATTGTCCGAATCAGCCGCGACGATGCCGTTCTGCGGCGCGCCGGGCGGTAGCTCGTAACCGGCATTGGCGATCTCGCCCGTCATCGTGTTGAGCGCGCGGCGCACGTCCGCGATGGCCTCCGACCTGCGATCCTCACGCACACGCAGATTGAGCGACGCGGCCAAGAGCGTGACGGCCAGACCCGTCACGACGGTCGTCACCGCGAGCGCGATCATCATTTCGAGCAGCGTGAAGCCCGCCGCGCGGCCGGCCCGCACTTCAGTCGTTCGCTTCGATGCCAACATGTTCATCGTTTATCTCGCGCGTGCGGAAGATCGCTCAGGTCAGTATGGCCCGCGCAGGAGCGTGGCGCGCTGCGCCGTCACGCTGATGGCGTTCGCCGTCCACGGTATGCCGCTGCGCAACGGTGTGACGCGGATGGTGATCGTCTTAAGCGTGGGGCGTGTGATCAATCCCACCGTGATGTTGTTCGAGTTGGTGACGGTTTTGGTCGCCGTGTAAGCGCGCGTGCCGCTGTGGCACGGATTGGTCTGGTCGCAGATGGACGCATTGCTCACGGGGTCGAGCAGCGGATCGTCGAACCCGACGGCGCGCAACTCTTCCAACTGTTGCTGCGCGATGGCGAGCGCCATGCTGCGCTCGCTCGCGCCCGTGTTGTAGCGCACGGCGTAGATGAACAGAGACGTTGCGCCGAGACCCACGATCATCATTAGCAGGAGCGCGATCATCGTCTCGATCAGGGTAAAGCCGGCCGTGCGCGCCGCGCTTGCGTGCGTGGCCGCGCTGCTGCGGCATAGTCGTGCGTGGGTTGCGGTGCGCGCGCGTGGCATAACAGATTGAAGCATCCTTTGGCGCATATGCTAGTTGCCGGCCGTGACCGTCGTCGCAGGCGGCGCGGGCGTTGGTGGCGGCGGTGGGAAGGGCGTCGCGGCGAAGGTCGGCAGATTGTTCTGCGCGGCGCTGTTAATGGTTATATCGCCGCCACCCGCGACGGCCAGCGAGATGGGCGGCATCCAGTTGCGCGCGCCGCCCTGATTGTCAACGCCCTGTAAGGTGAACGTGATGTCGCCGGCGATGCGTCCGCGCCAGTCGAACTGCGCTGCGGCGGGCATCGGGTTGGTGATGAAGTTAACGCCGGGCGGCAACGTCACAACGCGCAGGTCGGCGGCGTCAAAATTATTGTCGTTGTTGGCATCGGTCAGACCGTCGCCGTTCAGGTCTAGCCCGACCTCGTAGCTCGCGGCGTTGAGCACACGGATGCGCGCCGTGCCGTGCCGGCGCATGGCGTCGGCCCGCGCCTTCTCGATATAGCCCTGCAACTCGTGCGCGGCATTGATGAGTCGCGTGTTCTCGCGGGTGCGGATGATGTTGAAGACGGCGAAGCCGGCGATGATAGCCATGACCGTCACTGTGAGCAGCAACTCGATCATGCTAAAGCCGGCCGCGCGCGGCGCACGGCCCTCGGTGTCGTTCTTCATAGCGCGCTCGTGCATAAGTGACTCCGGCATAAGCCGCGAACGTGATTGACGTGCAGAAGGGTTCGAGGCTGCCGCCCACCTGCTACGCAGGGCAAGTGCAATGCCATTAAGAATGCTGTTGATTGACGGGGAATCTTGCGCGCTGGCTCTGGCGGGCGCTGCCACAGTCGTCACAATAGGTGACACGGTTGGGCACTACGCTTCATAGCGCCGGGCCGGGGCACACGTGCTGGTTAGCGCGGGGCGTGGCTGGCGACCGCGACGCACGCGCGTTACCCATGCCTGCCACCAACGGAAACAGTTCGCGCCCCGCGCCCGTTATCTTCCGAGCCGCACGCGGTGCGCCTAAGCGGACAAACTACGCCAATACACGCGCCATTCTATGCGCGCTCAGGCAAGGGTGAATCTGCGGCCTGAGGTTTGCAGTAAGCAAGCGCAGCGTTGTTGGCGTGGCGCGTTCAGGCGCGAGGGCATGCGCGGCTGAGCCGACACGCCGACGACCGACCCGGTAGATGTTTGCGCCGCCAGCGTGTGCGGAAGAAGAAGAAGCGCGGGCGCGCGTCACTCAAGGCGGGTGTCTGCCGAGTTCGTTCGCCCGCGCGCGTTGCCGCACAGCGCGCACCGGGTGGACGACCACAGCGCCCCGGCGACTCTCAGGCCGCCGGGGCGCGCGGCTTTTGCGGAGCAGAGGTCAGCGGTTAGCGGTCAGAGATCAGTATTTTTCTGCTACTGATCTCCAACCTCTGACCGCTGACCGCTTTAGTTTGGTGTTGGCTCGTACTCGCTGGGGTTGCCGGCTTTGAGTTCGGTGTCGGCGAGCCGCATGGCGAGGGTATGGGGCGTGTAGCCGAAGGGCGCAGGGCCGCCGTGCGCGTACTGCATTTCGCTAACGAGGCTGTCCTGTATCTGGCGGAAGCGGTAGGCGCTGCCGCGCTGGTTGAAGATAACGAAGTAGAGCGTCGCGCCGTCGCGCGTGTGCATCTGCCCGGCGAGCGCGCTGACGCCGCCATCCGAGCGCCCCAGCGTGCCGGTCTTGCCGACGACGCTGCCGCGCGCGACGAAAGAGTTATAACGCTTCTGTAGCGTGCCCGGATCGACGCCCGCGACCGGCATGATGTCCGACGGCAGCAGGTTGTGTTCGCTCAGTTCCGCAACGAGCGTCCGGTAGATTTTCATCATCGAGCGCGGACTGAGCCGATTAATGCCCAACCCGCTGGTCGAAGCGAGCCGCACCTCTTCGGGTTTCAAGCCGACGGTTGTGATGAGGAAGCGTTCCAGCCCGCTGGCACCGCCGAGCGTGTCGCCGAGCCGTTCGGCCATGAAGTTGTTCGAGTAGCAGAGCAGCACCTTGAGTATGTCCACGAGCGGGCTTGAGCGATGCGTCAACAGCACGCGCGCGCCCGGCGGCACTGGCGCGACGTAGACCGCGCCCAAAACCGCGACGCTCGGCGTGGTCTGCAAGCTCTCGCGGTCGCCCAGCGCAATGCGTTCGTTGAGCCATGCGTTTGCCGCCAACGTGGGCCGGCGCGTGGCATCAAGCGTGTCGTAGAGATTGTCGCCGGAGGCTTGTGCAGACCAACTGAAGTTCATCGTGAACTTCGGCGCGACGATCAGATCGCCGGTGACGGTGCGTATGCCGAGCCGGTTCAATTCGCGCGCCAGCATGACGGCATGCTCGTAGTGGAATGAAGGATCGCGGCCGGAAATGATCAGGTCGCCGTCAATCGTGCCGGTCTGCGGATCGAGCGCGCCCGTCGTCCAGACGACTGTGGCGAAGCGGTGTTGCGGGCCAAACGTGTGCAGGGCGTCGAGCGCCGTGGCGAGCTTCACGACCGAGGCCGGATTAAACTGTTCGTCAGCCGCGTACTCTTTCACGACCCGCCCGTCGCTCGTCTCGACGAGCATGCCGAGCCGCCCGTAGATGGGCGTGGGCGTCGGCAGCGGCAGAATATTTTGGACGGCGTCGGGCGTGACCGCGTCTGGTTGCGCGCCCGTCGGCGGAAAGGGCAGCAGCGACGGTTTGACGAGCGGCGGCGTCGGTTGCGCGGACGGCGCTGGCGTGTTCTGTGCGGCCGCGCCGTTGGCGCACGCGGCGAGCAGACCAAACATGACGATGAAGCGTGTGACCCTCATGTAAACATTCCTCGACGACGACAACAACATGTTTGGGGGCTTTCTGCATCATAGCATGAGGAGAGATAAGCTGTGGCGCGTAAGTTTTTCTCATGCGCCGGTCATTAGATGCGCCGCCCGGCCCACATGGATGCAAGGCACATTGCGGGCGGCACTGGTCAGGCGCTATCGTCTCTTCAGGTTGTTTCGTGTGCTTTTGTGCCCGGTGTCTCCGGCGCTTGAGTGAAAGTAACTCCGGCCGTTTGCGGGCAATGCGTTGACAATGCTTCCGGCACGCTCCTAGAATTTCGTCGTCCCGCAGAGTCCTCGTGTTGACAAGACCGTCAGTGCGCCGAGAACAACAGCCCGTCACCGTCGAGCGGATGCGTGCAGCGCATCGCGCGCGCCGCGCACAGATTCGCGCCCGGCTCGCCGAGTTCGACTCGGTCAGGCGCGAGGCGACGGACGCGCGCCTCTGGGAAGAGTTGGTCTTTTGCATCTTCACGGCCGGCGCTTCGGCGCGCATGGGCTTGCGCTCGATTGAAGCGGTGCGCCCGCTGCTCGCCGCCGGCGCGCATGCTGATCTCGCCAACGCGCTCACCGGCGTGCATCGTTATCCGCATTCGCGCTCCGGCTACATCGTCGCCACGCGCGAGCACCTGTTAGCGGATTGCGACCTGCGCCTGCGCGCACGTTTGGACGCATTCGCCGACCCGCTTGAGCGCCGCGACTGGCTGGCGCGCACGCGCGGCATCAAAGGTCTGGGCTACAAGGAGGCAAGCCATTTTCTGCGCAACATCGGATATCGCGGCTATGCGATCCTCGACAAACACATCCTGCGCAGCCTCGCGGAACTCGGCGTCGTGCCCTCACCTGAACCGCCCACGACGCGCGCACGTTACCTCACCACAGAAGACGCCCTGCGTCGCTTCGCCCGCAAGGCGCGCATTGATTTCGACGAACTCGACCTCGTGCTCTGGTCAATGAAGACGGGCGAGATTTTGAAATAAGGATGAGGACTGAGGGATGAAAGAAAAAGCACCACGTTGCAATTAACTTTCAACCCGCAGCCTTCAGCCCTGCTGTAGGAGGGTGACCGATGAAGAAATTTAACCGGGTCGCGGTCATCATGTTGACTGCTGGCTTAGTCTGCGTAGGGTTGTGCGGCTTGGGCGGGCCGGCGGCACAGGCGAGCGGCGACAACAAGACGCGCGCGCGCGCCGAGCGTGCGCTGCGCGAGGGCGAGTTCGAGGCGGCGGAGAAAATCTACCGCGACTTGATCACGAAGGACGCGGCAGACTTAAACGCGCGCCTCGGCCTGAGCTACACGCTCTACAAAAAGCGCAACCTGCGCGACGCTTACGATGCGGCGGCGCGCGTCCTCGCCGTTGAGCCGATGTCGGC
This sequence comes from Pyrinomonadaceae bacterium, assembly GCA_036389375.1. Classification (GTDB taxonomy): domain Bacteria; phylum Acidobacteriota; class Blastocatellia; order Pyrinomonadales; family Pyrinomonadaceae; genus QHXQ01. The sequence goes on from DASVQA010000156.1 coordinate 11,214, forward strand.
GCGGGCGCACGCGCTCTTAGGTTCGACGCTGCTGGCGGCCGGCGACTTCCCGCTCTCGATTGAAGAGTTTCGCACCGCGATCAGTTTCAATCAGGATGAGGCGCTCGCTATCGCCGGACTCTCGATGATTCATTTCTACGAGAACCGGCCGCAGATCGCGCTCATCGGCCTGCGCCGCGCGCTTGAGATCGAACCGAACGAGCCGGACTTCATCTTCAACTACGCGCAGTCCGCCGCGCGCTCCGAACGCTACCGCGAGGCGGCGGACGCTTACGAGCGCTTCCTTCGCACCGCGCCCCGCACAGACGCCGACCGGCGCGCGCGCATCCGCGGCCTCATCGATTTTCTCCGCTACATCGGCAACCACAGCGACCTCTACGCGCCGGGCGGTGCGGCGCAGACCGTCGCCAAGTTCGAGTTGGCCAACAACCGGCCGCTCCTGGAAGTCTATATCAACGGCAGCAAGCAACCGCTCCACTTCGTCGTGGACACAGGCTCAGGCATGTGTGTGGTTTCGACAGTGGCAGCGCAGAAGCTTGGGGTCAAAGAGGTGGCGCGCGGCGGCCTTGCGCGCGGCATCGGCGGCGGCGGGCGCTTCGAGATCATCTACGGCTTCCTCGGCAACCTGCGCATCGGTGATGCGCGCATCGCCAACGTGCCCGTCTATCTGCGCGACTTCCACAACACGCAGGAGCCGGTGGACGGCTACATCGGCCTCTCCGTCTTGTCCAAGTATCTCGCCTCGATTGACTACGGCAAGCGCGAGATGACGCTTGTGCGCGACGACCAGCCGCGCGCGCAGCCGACGCCCGCGCCGCCACCGGCCGGGCAGACGGCGGGCACGCCGCAACCGACGCCGACGCCGCTGCCGCCCGGCGTCTTCGAGTTGCCGATTCGCGCCACGTCTTCCGGCTTCTGGTCGAGCGCCGTCAACATCGACGGCATCAGCAAACCGCTCAACTTCATCGTCGATACGGGCGCAACCATCTCGGTCGTCGCCTCGGCTTTGACGCAGCGCGAAGACCTGTCGCGCTTCGTCCAGCCGACGCGCTTGCGCGTCTACGGCGCGGCGGGTGTCTCCGAAGACGTGCAGATGCTTTTGCTGCCGCACGTCTCCATCGGCACTTACAAGCACCCGAATCTGCCGGCCGCCGTGCTCGACATGGAGCCGATCAACGAGACCTCCGGCTTCGAGCAGACCGGCATCATCGGCGGCAACGTGCTGCGCTTCTTCCGCGTCACCTTCGACTTCCAGCGCGCCGTCGTGCGGCTCGAAGCCAACGGCAATTCGCCCGGCGCGCCCACGCGCGACGCCAACATCGCCGTGCAACCCGAACCGAGCGTGCCATGAAGCAGAGTCTGTACCTTGAGACTTCCGTCGTTGGCGCGTATCTGGATAACGGCGAGCCGTTCCGGCGCGACCTGACGATGCGCTGGTGGGAGCGCGAACTGGGTGAGTATCGCGCCGTCGTATCGCCGCTCGTGCTGCGCGAACTTGAGCGCGTACCCGAACCGCACCGCACGGGCTATCTCAAACTCGTCGCGCCGCTCGAACAGGTCGAGTTGACGGACGAAACCGCGATTCTCGCCGACGGCTACATCTCGCGCGGCATCTTTCATCGCAAGTATCTCGGCGATGCGCTGCACGTGGCGCTTGCCTCCGTCCACAAAATTGATTATCTAGTGACGTGGAACTTCGGTCATCTGGCGAACGTGCGGCGGCAGGCGCGCATACGTCTCTTCAACACCGCCGCCGGCTTTTTCGTCCCGATGATCGTGACCCCGGAATTTTTAGTCTCGGAGGCGACGGAACAAGTGGCGAGTGACAAGTGACGAGTGATAGATTAAGACTTGTGCCTGCTCGTCCGTCGTCCCGCGCCACTCGTCAACCGCTTTTCATGTACCGGCGACCCAGATTCCTCGAAGTGCTGCACGCGATCCGCGAGGAGATGTCGCGCGAAGCCGA
>DASVQA010000157.1:0-2460 GCA_036389375.1 Pyrinomonadaceae bacterium
CACCTCCTGGAAGCTGAAACTGCTCCAACTACGCACGCTGCTCGCGGCGCTGCCGATGACGCGCGTCATTGCCATCTCGCATTTCGTCAAACAGGATTTGATCACACGTGGGATCGCGCCTGAGCGCATCATCGTGCGCCATCTCGGCGTGGACATCGAGCGGTTTGTGCCCGACCCGGCGGCGCGCGAGCGTTGGGCCGCAACTTATTCGATTCAACCCGGCGAGTTGTGCATCGCTACCGTCACCGTCCTGCGCCCCTTCAAAAACCCGCAGACGATCCTTGAGGCGTGCGGTCTGCTGGCGGCGCGCGGTGTGCCGGCGCGGCTGTTTGTCGCGGGCGACGGCGCGATGCTCGCGGACTTGAAAGCCTTGAGCGAGCGGCTCGGCATCGCCGACCGGGTACACTGGCTCGGTTACTGCACAGACCCGACCGGCGTGATGCAGGCCGCCGACGTTTTTGTGCTGGCTTCAATCGGTGAAGCGTTCGGGCTGGTCACAGCCGAGGCGATGGCGTGCGGCGTGCCCGTCGTCGGCAGCAGTAGCGGCGCAACCGGCGAGATAGTCTTGGACGGGCAGACGGGGTTGCTCGCGCCGCCGCAAGACCCCGCGGCCTTTGCCGACGCATTTGAGCGGCTGGCGCGCGACGAGCAACTGCGGCGCGAGATGGGCCGGCGCAGCCGCGCCCGCGTGGAAGAAAAATTTACGGTTGATTTAGACGTGGCCAACACGATCAGCATCTACGAGTCGCTATGGCGCGACTAGCGGCGCACAAGAGTGGCGCGCGTAAGCCGAGCGTGGCGGCGACTAAGTGGCGGCGGCTAAATGACGACTAATTGGCGGGGCCGGACTTGGGGCGCATAAACGCCCATTGCATAGGCCCATCGCGGAATTCGGAGATGGCGACGCGGCGTGTGAGCAGGTTGAAATCTTTGAGCGCAGGATAAGCGCCCGGATCGCGGTCGGTGCTGTCCAAGAGAGTGATGTCGTGGGTGGCGGCAAAACGCGCAGTGATGGCCGGCGTGATGCGCGGATCGATCATGTCGTGCAACTCAACCAGCAGGTCGCTCGTCAGCAGACCCGGCACTAACTCAGGCTGCAACAACTGAAACTCGCAACCCTCGCAATCGCACACGATCAAAGTGCGCCCCTTTTCGGTTAACGCCTGCAAACGCGCGAGGGTGCATTCCTCTTCGATCACAACCTGCCCGGCCACGTTGTTCGCTTGCGCCATCGTGTTACACAACGCGCGCGCGCGCGCTTCGATGTCGAACGCATGCACGCGCGCCTGCGGCAGACGCAAGGCTAGGCCCACCGCGTAGTAGCCTTCGGCGCAGCCGACATCAATGATGGTCGTGTAGTCGGTGGCGAGAATCTCTGTTAGTACGCCGTGCAGTTCCTGTTCATAAGAACCCAGCAGCTTCGGCGCGAGCGTGCTACAGACGGCTTGGCGCACGTAGCTCATGCCCGCGAACGGCCCGGCCTGCACAACCAGACCGTATCGCTTGACCAGCGTTCGCACCACGCGCTTGCTCCGGTAAGTCGCCAGCGTGCTCTGTATGCTGTTGTAGGGGCCCGGCAAGGCCCGGCGTAAGATCGGCTTGAGGGATTCTGTTAGCATCTTTTTGCAGACCTTGATGACGCGCTCGGCCAGACCGACCGACTCTTGTTTGAGCGACTGAACGACCGGCCCGGCCGCGCAGTCGTGCGCCGGTTTGAGCAGCGCCGCGCCGCCCGTGGCTCAATAGATACTGAAGCGCCGAGCAGAGATTGTCAATTAACACCGGGCCGAGGTCGCGTGCGTCCCTAAGTCCAGTTATTTCTACGGTTCGGTATGAAACTCAATTCGCAGCGGGTTAAACAATCGCCTGCGAAAAACATAATTGACAAACCATCGCGGCTCGTGTTTAATGAACTTAGCCTGCTGCCGGCCGCGAATTGGCAGCAACGATCTTTTGCAAGACGACGATTGCACACGATAAAGGCTAACCTGTTGTGAGGCAGGGGCGCAAAGCCGTGAGTCTTGCCGCCCGTTGGAGTTTAATTGATTGAACTTCGAGGCGGCGGCAAGATTGTCTGGTTGCCGAAGGCGATCGGAGAAAGCCCGGATTTCAGAACCGCCGGCGGCGCAAACAAATTTGCTCCCCGTTCGCGGCTGAAAACCCGGCTGGAACCGCACGGCGGCGCTGCCTTAGACGACCAACGTCGGTTCTCACCTCCTTCATCGCTTCTCCATCCAATCCATTCCGGCTCAATCTAATTCTGCCTGCACAGCGGCCCCATCGTGTGCTGCAAGCTAGGACGGCGCACCGCCCATTCGTGGCTCTTTCCTGAAAGACAGCTTCCCGCTGTTTTCCGCCGTCGGCTCAGCCAAGTTACGCCCGCTGAAGGGCGCAAGTCATCACCGATTAAAGGCACTCCCGCAGTGATGCGGGTTCGCAAAGCCAGGAGTCTCCAAAGCT
>DASVQA010000158.1:0-3953 GCA_036389375.1 Pyrinomonadaceae bacterium
GCGCGGGGGGCCGCGCCGTCTTGGTCGCATAACTCGCGCACAGCACGACGCGACAAACCCGCACGCGTCGCACCGCATCAGAACGTGTTCGCCGCTCTCCCGCACAGAGACATTTTACGGCCGCCCCTTGCAGCGACTACGGCTCATGCTGACATTATTGCTCCAACCGCTCGCGGCCGGTCTACTGACGCTGGCCCTGACCAACGGCTGCGCGCGCGTACCCGCACCGCCAACCGCTGCTCATACCGCCGCCCCCACCGGCGAACTGTTTACCGATCCGCCCGTGCCCGCCGACCAGAGCGACGACGCACTGGCGAACGCGCGCCGGCTCGACAGTCAGGGGCGCGGCATTGACGGTGCGCTGCCACAGCTTGCGCCGCCGGAGCACATGCGCCGCGCCGCCATCTATCTGGCCAATCGCGCCTTCGCCGAAGCACGCGCACACTGGCAGGCGCTCATCAGTCGTTACCCGACCGACAGCAACGTGCCCGCCGCCCTCTTCGGCATGGGCCGCTCGCTCTATGTCGAACGCAGCTACGCCGAGGCGCTGCCCTTCTTCGAGCGACTCGGGCGCGATTTCGCCGGGCAGAAGGAAGGGCGCGAAGGCTTCTACTACGTCGCCGCCACGCTCCTGCGGCTCGGTCGCCCCGCCGATGCCGCCGCGCAGTACATCACCTATGCGAACCGCTTCCCCGCCGGTGAGCGCATCGAGAACGCTTATCTGAACGCGATTGACAGTTACCGCGAAGCCGACCAGCCCGCCGAAGCGGTGCGCTGGATAAATTTCACGCGCACCAAGTTCAAAGGCACGGCCACAGACACCAACGCCCTCTTTGCCCGCCTGCGTTTGGACGTGGCCGGCAGCGACTGGGCTTCAGCCATCCGCACCGCCGACGAACTGCGCGCGCTCAATTTCCAACCCGGCGTGGCCACGAGCAAAGACGAAGTCGCCTATCTGCGTGCCTACAGTCTCGAACAGCAGAAACAGACCGCGCAGGCCGCCGCCGCCTACCAGACCATCAACGACCGCGCCGCCTCTTATTACGGCCTGCTGGCGACCGAGCATCTGCGCTCGCTCGGCGCAGCTTACAAGCGCGTGGCGGAGAGCCGCGCGGCCAGCCGCCGCAACGAGGTCGCGGCGGCGGCGAGCGCCTATCCTGTGCCGTATCGCGATGTGCTGTTGCAGGCAGTTAAAGGGCGCAACATCGATCCGCGCTTTGTGCTCTCGATCATGCGCGCGGAGAGCAGCTACAACCCGCGTGCGCGTTCGCAGGCGGGTGCGCGCGGACTGTTGCAGTTGACGATTGACGCGGCGGCGAAATATGGCCCCGGCGCTGGGCTGCGCCACGTCACCGAAGACGACCTCTACCGGCCCGAAGTGAATATTCCCGTCGGCGTCGAATATCTGGCGACGCTCACGCACATGTTCCCTGATCTGCCCGAAGCGGTCGCCGCCTCTTACAACGGCGGCGAAGACAACGTCGCGCGCTGGGTCAAGCGCGCGATGCACAAAGACAACGGTGTCGTCGCCGCCGAGATCGGTTTCGCGGAGAGCAAAGACTACGCCTTCAAAGTTGTGAGCTACTACCGGGTCTATAAACAACTCTACACGGCAGACCTGCGCCGCCAACGCTGATCATTTCTGCCAGATGTGCAGCGCCGCCCGCTGCTTTGCGTCGCGCCGCTCCTTGAGTTTCAGCAAAGGGTAGCCGCAGAGAAAGGCGACGCTGCCCAATAAGCCGCCCACCATTGCCTCATTAAGCCGCCTGCCATACGAACATGCGCCCATGCACACAGGCTCTGTAAAAAAAATGTCGGTCACATCTTCAGCGACGGCCTGCACCGGTGTTGACTTACTATGACTCGTCGGCCCGGCAACGCCGACTGCGATCAGAAACGTCGTGGCGGCGGCGAACACCGCACCGACGAGGCTTGATGCGCGGCGTTTGAGTGCGCGCAGGCCGATGGGGCAGTTGCGCGTCAGCATCGTGCCATCGGCGCGGCGATAGAAGCGGACGCACAGACGATCTTCTCTGCTCATCACAAGCCGCTCGGCCTCGCGCTTTGTCAACGCAGACAGGTTATAGACGTGCTGTTCGCAGCGCGCACAAAAGCGCACGCGCTCGTCGCCGGCCATCTCTGCCCAATCAGCCGCGCAAGGCGCAGCAACGCGCACACGTTCCAGCGCACCCGGCACACGAGTCATGATGCGACCTCCTGTCTGAAAGCACGAAAGCGACCGGCCGGTTAGACACCGACGGGTCGCTTTCGTTCCCAACACGGCCCACGCGCATGCGGCTGGCGCTGAAGCCCCTTAAGGTTCAGGACAGAACTGATTATCACGAAAGCCGCGTGCGCGCTCGCGTCTCTGGAGCGCATCGGGCGACGGGTACGGGCGCGGCAGTATGCCGAGGCGCACGAGCGCGGGCCGGTACTCGTAACGCAGCGCCACCGTCGCGGCCGGGCTGTCTTCCAGATCGAGATAAGTCCAGCGCACGTCGTTTGCGACCGAGCGCCCGATGCCGGTCGCCGCGTAATCATCATCGCGGTAGGGCGCGGGGGCGGCAGCGCGGTCGCGGGCCTGCGGCGCGTTCTGCGCGCGCGCGGAGCCGGCACTGGATTCTGCGCGCTGGTCTTTGTCGCCTGCGCGCTGGCGTTCGTTTTCGAGCGGAGGCAGCGGATGCGGCGGCGGGATATAAGCGACAGGGCGGCGCTCACGGAAGAAGACGGCCGTGATAACGCCCACGTCTGCGGCGCGGCCGAGTTTCGCGGCGTAAGAGTCTTGCTCGGTCGTGAAGTAGAAGCGGCGCGCACGTGCGGAAGACATCTGCCAGCCGCCGATGGTGATCGTGCCGTAGGGTTCGATTACCCACTTGCTCGCGCCGCGCGCCGTCGTGTGGCGCGCATCAATCGAGTTGAGACCGTCCACCGCGAGCGCGACGGCGACGCGGTCGGGCAGCGGATTGTGCAGTCTAATCTCGTATTCCGCGCCGGCTGCGGCTTCGATGTAGACGCGCCCGCGCGCCGGATATTGCTCAAGCGGATAGCCATTGACCAGCACCTCGACCGTGAACCCCTCCGCTCGAATAGAGCGCGCCTCGCCCTGCTGCGCCTGCGCCGCGACCGAATCCGACCAGTTGCCTTCGGCAACAGCTTTGTTCTCAGCCGGCCCGACCATGCCGGCCAGCGCCAGCGCGATCCCAAGCACGAAAATCAGTTCTCGCCGCATCCTTTTACACTCCTATCAGGTTATTTCGCCCACCGAAACCTGAACGCGCCGCCCAATAATTTCTTGCAAGCGGCGGCGCATAATGTGGTACAAGGCTCACGCGCAATTACAGGCGCGCGGGCGGGATTTGCCGCGCCAAAGTTGAGAGAGGACAGAGATCCGGCATGATCAGTTTTGACGAGGCGGAGTGTCGTGACCTGAGCGGGGCGACCGGCCGCGAATGGTTGGAGACGAATGGGCTGGGCGGTTACGCCTCGACCACCATCACGGGCGCAAACACGCGCCGCTATCACGGGCTACTCGTCGCCGCCACGCGCCCGCCCACCGAACGCGCCGTCCTGCTCGCCAAGCTCGAAGACAAGCTCATCATCGGCGCACAGCACTTTGACCTCTCGACCAACTACTACGAGCACGGCACGATCCACCCGCACGGCTATCTGCGGCAAACCGGTTTCCGCCTCGACCCGTTCCCCGTCCACACCTATCGCGTCGGCGACTACACGCTCGAAAAGTCCGTCCTGATGGTACACGACGAGAACACGACCGTGATTCGTTACCATCTAGCTGCACCGGCGGACGTGCGCGCCACGCTCGAACTGCGCCCGCTCGTGGCCATGCGCAACTATCACTGGATGATGCACGAAGCGCACGACGCCTTTGCGCCCGTCGAGATCGAGCCGGGTCTGATGCGCGTCATGCGCCGGGGCGATGCGACCGCGCTCTA
>DASVQA010000159.1:0-25850 GCA_036389375.1 Pyrinomonadaceae bacterium
CGATCCCCCGCTTTAACAACTGTCACCATGTGGTGCCGCTGCATTATGCGGTATTAGCAGCCGTTTCCGGCTGTTATTCCCCACCCAAAGGTAGATTACCTACGTGTTACTCACCCGTGCGCCACTCCGCTGCCCACCCGAAGGCGAACAGCAGCGTTCGACTTGCATGTCTGAGGCACGCCGCCAGCGTTGATTCTGAGCCAGGATCAAACTCTCGTTAAGATTTGATTCTGGAACATCATCGTACTGGATAGTATCCGATGATGACTCTTCTCGAGTTTTAGCCGCGAGCTTTATCGCTCGACGGTTGCTCTCAAAGGTCTTTTCTTGGACACGCTCTATCTAGTTTTCAAAGATCGCTTTCCTTCAGTGAATCCAGACTTAGTTGCGCCAGGATTCAATCCGGTTGCTTGATAGACGACATTTTCTCGTCGCAAGCAAAACGCAACCTTAAATGATTGCGCCAACCTTGTCAAGCGCTGGTTCGGCTTCAGATGTCCGAGCCGCCGCTGCCGTTGCCTTAGGGTGTTTTAGCCAGCGGCTTACGCCGCCGATAAAACGACCGCCCCCTTTCCCAGACATCTCTGAAAGAGAAGCGGCTCGCCCAACGCACTCGGTTGTTTGCTTGAATGTCAATGCGCCGTGTTTCAGGCGAAAAGGCATTATAGAGATTCTCGTTTATTTGTCAACACCGTAGACGAAAATTTTTTCAGAGATGAAACGGACTGCTGAGTTCTTCGTCTGCGCGCGAATTTAAGCCTCTGCCGCTTAACTATCTTTTCCGCCCGGCGTGCGGCGCTTCGCCCTGTGCTTCGACGCGCAAAATCCCTCGTTCGTCTCGATAAACCCTATATTTTAGTTCCTTTGTTTGACCGTTCTCTTCAGCCCGCACTGTGAAGGATTTATCGGCGCTGCCGGTCTCCACTTTAAGCGGCAGACGCCCTTTAATGTCCGGGCTACGGTAGGCGGTGTAATGCTCTTGGCGACTTTTATCGTACCCGAGCACATAGATGCGGTCGAAATCCGGCTCGTCCGGTTTCGGCTCGTCCGTGCTGCTCTTTTCGAGGATCACCCAACTGCCGGGTTGCGACTCTCGCCCCGCATTTTTATCTTTAGTCGCACCGGCATCTTTAGAGTTGACATCGTCCAAACGCTGCCAAGCCACAAACTCACGCCCCGTGCGATAGAAGATAATATCGCTTGGCACTGTCAACTCAACCTGCTTGCCGTAAACCCAACCGGCCGGCGCGGGCGAGAAAGAAGGGTCGAGCCGCACTTTATACCAAAGCTCGTTCGGCTCTTCGGGCATTTTTGGCGCTTCGGCCTCGGCCTTACGCCGCCCGGCCCCTTGCGGCACGGCCCCCGCCTTCGGCGCATCGTCGCTCTCCGTCGTCTCCAGAGATTTAGGCTTAGGCACGCGCTTCCAGCCGACGATCTCGAAGACCGCACCGCTTTCGAGTTTGAGTAGGATGTCGTCGTTGTTGCTGCGGTCTGGTGATGAACGAAGATTGGTGCTGGCGCGAATTTGTCCGGTCGCCTGTGCAGGTGTGTCCTTGTCTTCTTCGGCCAGCTTGCGCGAACGCTCCAATAAATCTTGCGGCATGACGTTGCGCGCTTCGATCCACCCTTCGGTGCGCTCTGCATCATGCGCGCGCACGCGCAGCCAGCGCTCGCCATTTTCGGCGCTCGAAGAATCCAATATGTCCACCACGTCGCCGCGCAGGACTTCGGATAAATCTGCCGCGACGACGGCGATAGAACTGCGCACCTGTGCGCGGCGCGCAATGATCACGCCCGTCGTCTCTTTGCCGGCGATGGTGCTGCAAGCACTCACGCCAAGCGCGAGCAGGAGCAAACAGAGAAATTTAACGTGGGCCTGTGCGCTTGTGGTCGTGGACATCCGGGCTGACTTGGCAGTTAAAAGAAGCTGGTCGTTCGTACTCATTATAGTTAGGAGATTACTTAGAGTGTCCCCTGCTGGCTGCTTCATTGTAACCGATCTGCTTTAATAAATCGCGCTGCGCACGATTGAGTTGCGGTGCAACGGAGATGCGCGTGGACGCCCCGATTGCGGCAACTTGCAGCCCGAAAGGTGCGAGCGTCCGGGCCAGATCAAAGTCACTACTGCCCTTGATATAAAGCTCCGTGAGCGCTGGCCCGCCCGCCACCGCATTCATTGCTTCAAGCACTACCTCATTACCGGCGCGCTCTGCGCCAGACGTGCGACCCTGATGGAAAAGCGCGCGATAGACATCGTCAATCGAACGCTTGCCACCCGTCTGCTGGCGCACGCTCAGATCGTAGAGGTAAGCGGCCAGCATGCCCCTATGATAGACCGCCGCAGTCGGGTCGCTCCAACGTCGCCGCGACGCTTCAAGTAGCGAGAGCCCGGCGGATGCACGTGCGCTGTTAGTGCGATTAAAGGCCAGCGCCAGATTGTCCAGATAGTTCTGAAAACTCAAATAGCCGAGGCGGACACCGGCGCGCACGGATTCGTAGAGCGTAAAGCCTTCAAAGAACCAGTCGTAATCGCCCGCAAGCGTCAGCCCGTTTGGCACCCACAGGTGAAACAGCTCATGTGCGAGCGGCATGCTCAACTGCGCGAGCGCAGAATTTTTCGACGGCGCACGCCCCGTCAGCATGAGCACCGTGCCGCCGCGCGTTTCTGCGCTCCAGACGTGGGCCGGGACGGCGCGCGGGAATGGCGCGATCACGACCAGCACGTTCTTACGCGGCACAGCGCCCGTCGCACGCACATACTCCTGAAGTATCTCTTGCATGATGTGCGCCGCGTCTTCATCGGCGAAGGCCCAATCGCCGTCTGAAGCGAGTGTGAACGTGAGCGCCCCGGCCCGCCCGGCCCGCTGTCGCACGCCGCGCCCGACGAGAATAACGCTCGCCCCGGCCTGCGCGAGTTCATAAGTGCCGCCCGCGCCCGGCCCTTCAAGCGCCGCGCTCTGCCAGCCGGCGGGCAGCGCAAGCCGCAATTGCGCGCGCGCGGCTGGCAGCGGCAACAGGTCACCGGGCATCAAAATTCCGCGCTCCGGTGTCAACCACGAAACGTGCGCGGCGTCCGCGTCGGCCACCGGCGGGTCGAGTTTTACTTCGTAACGAAAACTGACGGCCGCTTGTGCTGCCTCGTATTCGCCCGGCGCAAGCTGGCGCACCGCGACCGGCGCACCCTGCGCATCGCCGAGCGTCAATTGTTCAATGCGCGCGCCGAGACCGAGCAGCCCGGCATAGGTTGTGCGAAACGACCATTTTGTCGTGGCTTTATCGCGCCGCCCCTCGACGCTGATGCGCGGCGGCGTCAGCGCGAGGACGCGCAAACTGGCTTGCACGTCTTGCGCAGCAGCTACGCCACCGGCGAGCAGCAGGCAGACAAACGCTATGCTCGCTCGTAGCGCAATGCGCCGCCGCGCGGGCGTAATTTTTTGACAGGCTGTGGGCAAGGGTTTATATTTTTTCGTTATCGAATCGAGCAAGACTCTAACATAGTGCGTAAGCGAACGACGAGACTCACACAGGCGCGCTCAGGCTCGCGGCCGAACCGTTTCCGGCGCGGCGTGGCCTTCGTCCTGCTGCTGCTCGTGACCTATAACGTCACGGCAGAGCTTGTGCATCGTCACGGGCAGCCGCTGCCCACGCACACGACGACAGCGACGGCGGCCGGGCGCACCTCGACGGATGAGACGACGGCTAAACCGAGTTCATCCGATCTCTGCCTGCTCTGTCAGTTCCAACAACAACTCGCGCTCGGCCTATTACACACGCCCCCGTTCACGTTCCGCTCGCTGACCATGACGGCCGGCATCATAGCCCGGCCGAACCGTTATCTTCCGCTAACCAACACGCCACCGCGCGGGCGCGCCCCGCCCCTCGCGTCTCCTGCTTAAAACGTCAAACGCTCGCGCCGGCACACGGTCAGCCTCGTGTCCACTGGTGCAAGCATTGGAGCGTTGAGATCTGCTGTTCTCTGCCCTTTAACTGCGCCGAAGTTCCGCCGCAGGGGTCAGGGGGCCGGTCGAAGCGCCCTACGTTAACGTTGTATGAGGACGGCCCGAAAAAGTTCAGGCCAGTTTGCGGGAGAAGCAATGATCAAGATCATATCCAGCCTCTTGCTGGCAGTTGCGTTCGGCCTTACGGCCTTCGCGCAATCGCACGTCGGCACGGTGCAGGGCACGGTGCGCGATCCTAACGGCGCGCTCGTACCTAATGCCGCAGTCACTATTACCGAGCACACCACCGGCTACAAACAGACGACGCAGACGAACGAGCAGGGCGAGTTCAAACTCGTCAACGTGCCGTTCCACATCTACACCGTGCGCGCGGAAGCGCCCGGTTTCCAGCCCGCCGAAAAACCGGTTGACCTTGAGACGCCGCTGCCAGAGAACGTTGATCTGACGCTCGCCATCGGCACGACGAACGAAACCGTCACGGTCACGACCGAGAATCAGGTGGTCGAGGCTGACAAGACCGCATCCGACACGGGCATCTCGCAGACACTACTGGAACGCCCGCTCGGCGCTGTCCCGTCGCGCGGCATCGAGGCTATCGTCGCCTCCGCGCCCGGCTTCGCGCCGGACGATAACGGGCGCTTGCACCCGCGCGGCTCTGAATCGCAAGTTCAGTACGTGGTGGACGGCGTGCCGATTACGGATAACCTGTCCGCGATCTTCTCGACCAGCCTCGACGCGCGCACCATGCGGACGGTCGAAGTGCTGACGGGCGGCATCTCCGCCGAGTTTGGCGACAAGCTGGCGGGCGTCGTCAACGTCAACACGCGCTCTGGGCTTGAAGGGCCAACGCAAGGGGGCGTGACCTTCTCCGGCGGGAGCTTTTCGACCGGCGAGATCAGCACGGATTTTGCCACGCACACCAAGAAGTTCGGTTTCCTGACGAACCTCTCGACCACCACCTCGCAACGTTATCTCGACCCGCCGACCATCGAAAACTTCCACAACTTCGGCCGCACCGGCAAGGGCTTCTTCCGGCTTGACTACCAGTTCGACCAGAACAACTCGCTGCGCGCTACGTTCCTCCTCGGCGGCTCTAACTTTCAAGTGCCCAACCGGCTCGAACAGGAGATCGCCGGTCAAGACCAGAAACAGCGTCTGCGCGACAACTCCGAGTTCATCACCTTCGAGCACATCTTCTCGCCGACGGCGCTCGGTCAGTTCTCCTTCTTCCATCGCGGCGGGAGCGCCCGGCTGACGAGCAATCCGCTCTCCACGCCGGTCGCCGCCTTTCAGGAGCGCACGCTCAATAACACCGGCGGCATCGCAGCCATCTCGCTCACGCGCGGCAAGCACAACATCAAGTTCGGCGGGCAATTCACCATCACCCCGCTCGACGAGCATTTCAGCTTCTACCCGACCGTCGCGTTTCCCGCGCTGACCGACGAAAACGGCGACACCGTGCCGAACCCGGTCAACGCCTTTACGGCCGCCAACCCGTTCGTCTTCGCGGGGCACAAGACGGGCCGGACGCTCAGCGCCTACGTGCAGGATCGTTTCACGCTGTTCCCCAATTTCACGCTCGACGCGGGCGTGCGCTACGACAACTACCGGCTGCTCATCCACGACGATGCTTTCAGCCCGCGCATCGGCATCGCCTATTTCATCCCGCGCACGCAGACGACCCTGCGCGCCTCCTACAATCGCTTCTTCCAGCCGCCCCCGGCTGAAAATCTCCTGCTCGCCAGTTCCACGCAGGCGGCGGCCATTTCACCGCTCGCCGTGCTTCAGGGCGTGACTACGTTGCAGCCCATTCAGCCCGACAAGGAGAACGTCTACGAGGTCGGCGCGCAGCAGGCGCTCGCGCGCTACTTCCGGCTCAACCTGACGGTCTATCAGAAGCGCATCCAGAACTTCTCCGACAAAGATCAGTTCTTTGAAACCGGCGTTATCTTTCCCATCACCATCTCAAGCGGGCGCGTCACGGGCGAAGAACTCCGGCTCGAATCAATCGACATGCACGGCTTCCGCGCGTTCGTCTCCTACGCCAACTCGCGCGCCTACGGCGTGACGCCCATTAACGGCGGGCTGTTTCTCGGCGAAGACCCCGGCGATCTGCGCACCGTCGGTTTGAAGTTTGCCAACGACCATGATCAACGCAACTCGCTGCAATTCCAGATGAGCTACAACCACCGGAGCGGCGTCTACGCCATCTTCGGCGGGCGCTACGATTCCGGCTATCCGGTGGACGTTCAACCTGGCACGACGCGCGCGGATTTCAGCGCCGCAGGCTTCGACCCGCGCCTCTTCGACGAGATCGACTTCCAGCGCGGCCGCACACGCCCGCGCACCATCTTCGACTTCTCCATCGGCGCAGACCTGCTGCGTAAAGAGCGCGCTTCGCTCAACCTGCAATTCGACGTGCAGAATCTGACGAACGCGCTCTATCTCTACAACTTCGAGTCGGTCTTTAGCGGCACGCACGTCGGCAGCCCGCGCCTGCTCAGCGGCCGGCTCGGCATCCGCTTCAAATAGTCGGGAGCCGCCACTTTTACACGCAGCCGCCGGTCCTTGATTGACCCGCTCAAGGGCCGGCGGCTGCGACCTTTTTGGAACTCAGGCGGGTGCGCTCGCGTTCTTCCTGTTGAATCGCCGCCACGTTTGACTCTCGCATCATTGACATGCTTCGGCACGCGCCGATAGAATGCGTTTCTCGCGTCCGGTGTTGCTGGCGATTACCACCTTGAGGATCAAACCGTGAGTCTCGTCAAGATCATCATCATCACCTTAGCCGTCATCCTGAGCATCCTGTTCTTCGGGCGGTTCCTGTTCTAGCCTGCGCGGCGACCGTGACGAACAACTGCACGAACGTGCCCCGCCGTCACAAACCGCCGCGCACTGCCCGCTCCGTCCGTCTTCTCTTCGGCCTTCTCGTCTTAAGCCTCGCGCTGCCCGCGCTCGCTGTGTACGCGCAGCCGCCCGCGTCCGCCGCCGACGAAATCATCACCGTCCGCACAGACTTCATCACCGTGCCCGCCGTCGTCACCGACGCGCACGGCGCACGTGTGACCGGGCTTATGCGCACAGATTTCGAGTTGCGCATTGACGGTCGCCCCGTCGCCATTGACTATTTCACCGCCGGCACGCCCCGCGTCGCACTCCTCTTTGCGCTCGACGCTTCGGGTAGCAGCTACGCCAACGTCGCCCGGCAGCGCGAGACGGCGCTCGCCCTCTTCGCCCGCTTCGGCGGCAACTCGCACGTCGCCGTCCTCACCTTCGCCGAGCAGCCGCATCTCGCCCTGCCCTTCACCGACGCGCCCGAACAGACGCGCGCTGCCTTTCAAGTCGCCGCGCAGCCGAATCAACACACGGCCATCTTCGACGCGGCGCTCGCCGCCGTCCGCGCCTTCGACGAAAGCAGGTTGAGCGCAACCGAGCGCCGCATCGTCGTGCTCATCAGCGACGGGCTGGACACCGCAAGCACGACGCGCCCGGCCGATGTGCTCGCCGAAGCGCAGGCGCGCGGCGTCACGCTCTACGTCATCCACCTGCCGCTCTTGACGGTGGCGGGCGGTGAACTCGTCGTCCGCCGGCCCGCGCGCGGCTTCCGCGAACTGGGCGAGCGCACCGGCGGCAAATACTTCCGCGCCGGTGACGCGCGCACGGCGCTCGACGCACGCGCCGCCCCAGACCTCGCGCCCCTCTTTCAAGCTATCGCCGCAGACCTTGCAAGCCAGTACGTGCTCGGCGTCTATCCACCGGCGGACGCGCGCGCGGGTGAGCATAGCATCCAGCTTGCGTTGAAGGCGGCGGCGGCGCGTAAGCTGCGCGTCCGGGCATTACGCGCGGGCTACAACCTGAAACCATGACAAGGGACGTTGGCGAGCTTAGAAATTGTCGGCCCGGCAACGCGCGCATGAAAGCTATGAGCACACAGAACGATAAGGGCTTGCGCCGGATCAGGCGCGCGCTGTTGAGCGTCTCTGACAAGACCGGACTGATCGAGTTTGCGCGGGCACTGCGCGGCTTCGAGGTCGAACTGCTGAGCACGGGCGGCACGGCCGCGGCCCTGCGCGCCGCCGGGCTTGAGGTGCGCGACGTGGCAGACGTAACGGGCTTCCCCGAAATGCTCGACGGCCGCATCAAGACGCTGCACCCGCGCGTCCACGGCGGACTGCTCGCCGTCCGCGCCAACGCCGAACACATGGCGGCCCTCAGCGCACACCAGATCGAGCCGATTGATCTGGTCGTGATCAATCTCTACCCCTTCGAGCAGACCATTGCGCGCGCTGGCGTCACAATGCTCGAAGCCATCGAGCAGATAGACATTGGCGGGCCGGCGATGATCCGCTCGGCCGCGAAGAACTTTAACGACGTGGCGGTGGTCGTCAGCCCAGACAGCTATGCGCTAATCGCCCGCGAGTTGCACGCCAACGACGGAGCTTTATCAGGCGAGCTGCGCCGTGAACTGGCCGCCGCGGCCTTCACCTGCACGGCCGCCTACGACAGCGCGATCTCACGCTACTTCACCCGGCTGAAAGCTGAAGCTGCGCCCGTTGACGCGTCCACAGATGCGCTGACGGAAGCGATGAGGATTGAACTGCATAAGCTTAGTGATCTGCGTTATGGCGAGAATCCGCATCAGCAAGCTGCCCTCTATGAGACAAGTCCGCGCGCACACACGGCCGCGCCGCGCGGGATCGCGGCGGCTGAAATTCTCGCGGGCAAGGAGATGTCTTACAACAACTACGTGGACGCCGACGCCGCCTGGCAGCTTGTCTGCGACTTCGGCGAGCCGGCCTGCGCGATCATCAAGCACACGAACCCGGCCGGCGTGGCCACCGCCGCGTCAGCGGCAGCAGCTTACCGGCGTGCGCTGGCGACCGATCCGGTGTCGGCCTTTGGCGGCATCGTCGCGTTCAATCAAAGCGTGGACGAGGCGGCGGCGCGCGCCGTCGTCGAGATATTTACTGAGGTCGTCGTCGCGCCCGATTATGCTCCGGCGGCGCTCGAAGTTCTGCGCACGAAGAAGAACCTGCGCGTGCTGCGGGCAGGCGAGCCGATGCCGGCCGCAGGTCTCGAATACAAACAGATCACCGGCGGACTGCTTGTCCAGACGCGCGACACGCACCGTTTGACGCGCGCCGCGCTCAGGCCGGTCACGCGCCGCGCGCCGACCGATGAAGAGATCGCGGCGCTGCTGTTTGCCTGGACGGTCTGCAAGCACACGAAGTCGAATGCAATCGTCTATGCGCGTGCGGGGCAGACAGTCGGGGTCGGCGCGGGGCAGATGTCGCGCGTGGATTCCGTCCGCATCGGCGCAATGCGCGCGCAACTGCCGCTCGCCGGCAGCGTCCTTGCCTCCGACGCCTTCTTCCCCTTCCGCGACGGACTTGACGAGGCCGCCCGGCACGGCATCACTGCCGTCATTCAGCCCGGCGGCTCCATGCGCGACGCCGAAGTGATCGCCGCCGCAGACGAGCACAATCTGGCGATGGTCTTCACCGGCATACGCCACTTCAAACACTGAAGCGCCGCCCCGGTCTGCCCCGTTAATGTCATCAGGCGCGCTCGTTCAGTGCCTCCCTTGCGTGCCGCCTCATCAAGTGGCACAATAAGCATTCCTGCAAACGATTTTAAGATTGACTGAAGGCTAATACGCGGCCGCGCGTTTTTGGATCGGACGTTCCCCCGCGTCGTCCATGCCTTCGGGGTGCTGGCGGTTGGTTTTCACCTTCGCACTATTGTCAGGCAGCGCGGCGCTCGCGCAATTTCCCCCTGCTAAATCTATTCCGGCAGCGGCATAACTGGCCGGTGACAATCACCTGCGCGCCCCGCCGCGCAGGACGTGTCGGCACTTGTGCATTCATCTGCCAACCGCGCGAGCTAAGGTCGCGCGGCCCGACGAGCAGGCAGGACGTAAGAAGATGGACGACAGGCTCAACTTGCTCACACAGACCGCTCGCGCGCTGGCGCTCCTCATATTCTGCGCACTCTCTATCTACAGCCCGACGTCCGTCTGCGCGCAACAGACCGTGACTTCCGCGACAGTCAGCGGGCGCGTCGCGGACACGCACGGCGCGGCCCTCGCGGGCGCAACCATCACAGCGCAAAATCTTGATACGAACTTGACGCGCACCGTCGTCACCGACGAGGAGGGGCGTTATCGTTTCGCTTTCCTGCCGGTCGGCTCGTACCAACTCACGGTCGACAGGAGCGGCTTCGCGTCGCTCACGATCAAGTTGGCGCTGACGGTCGGGCAGGCGCTCGATCTGCCTTTGCGGCTGGACGCGGCGGGCCTCGCCGAGATCGTCAACATCACGAGCGGCGTGCCGGTCGTTGAAGCCGGACGCACACAGGTCGCCGAGACCGTCCTCCCGCGCGAGATTGACGAACTGCCGCTTAACGGGCGCAACTATCTCGACCTTGCGCTGCTTGCGCCGGGCACTTCGCGCACCAACACAAACAGCAATCAGCGTTTCGCCGAGACCTCGTCCGTACCCGGCACGGGTGTATCGTTTGCCGGGCAGCGGAACCTGAACAACAGTTTTCTGGTGGACGGGCTTTCCGCCAACGACGACGCGGCCGATCTGGCCGGCACGTTCTACAGTCAGGAGGTGATCCGCGAGTTTCAGGTCATCACGTCCGGCGGTGTCGCCGAGTTCGGGCGGGCCTCGGGCGGCGTGGTCAACGTCCTCACGCAGTCCGGCACAAACGACTGGCACGGCCGGCTCTACGGCTTTCTGCGCAATCAACGCTTCGACGCGCGCAACCCGCTCGCCGCGCGCAGAGACCCGCTGACGCAGACGCAGTACGGCGCATCGCTCGGCGGCCCCTTGCGCCACGACCGCACCTTTCTCTTCGCCAACTTCGAGCAGACGCGCCGCCACGATGCAGGCATCATCACGATCAGGCCCGCCAACGTCGCCACCATCAACGCGCGTCTCGATGAGACAGGTTACGCGGGCGCGCGCATCCAGACCGGCGAATTTCCCGGCGGCTACAATACCGCCAATCTGTTCGCGCGCCTCGATCATCAGGTCAACCTCGCCAATCAACTCGCAGCCCGCTACAACCTCTATGACCTCGATAGCGCGAACGCGCGCAACGTCGGCGGTTTGAACGCCATCAGTCGCGGCACGGCCCTGCAAGACCGCGATCAAATACTGACCGGCAGCCTCGTCTCGACGCTCTCGCCCTACACGATCAACGAGGCCCGCGTGCAGTTTACGCATAGCCGTCTGGCCGCGCCTGTAAACGATGCCAGGGGGCCGGCCGTCAACATCTCCGGCGTGGCCAGTTTCGGCACGGCCACCTTCTCGCCGACCGCGCGTGCGCTCGACGTGTTTGAGTTGGTGGATAACGTCACGACCGAGCGCGGCGCGCATGCGCTCAAGGGCGGTGCTGATTTTCTGCTCAACCGCGTGAACATCAACTTTCCCGGCGCGCTACAAGGCGTCTATTCATTCGCTTCGCTCGCCAACTTTCAGGCCGGGCGCTACGTAACCTTTCAGCAAGCGTTCGGCGCACCGGCGCAGTTTCAGTCGAACCCGAACATCGGTCTCTACGTGCAGGACGAGTGGAAGCCACGCCCGACGCTGACCGTCAACGCGGGGCTGCGCTACGACGCGCAATTTCTCCCCGACCCGATTACGACCGACGCCAACAACTTCGCGCCGCGCATCGGCCTCGCCTACGCGCCCGGTGATCGCAAGACCGTGCTGCGCGCAAGTTTCGGCATCTATTTCGACCGCCTGCCGCTACGCGCCACGTCGAATGCGCTGCAACGCGACGGCTCGAAATACAAGGTCGCGGTGCTGTCGTTCGGTCAAGCCGGTGCGCCCGTCTTTCCGCAGACGCTCGCCGAGTTTCCCGCCGGCACGCTCGTCAGCATCACGACCATTGATCCGCACATTAAAAACAGCTACAGCGAACAGTTGAGCCTACAGCTTGAGCGCGAACTGCCATTCGCCAGTTCGCTCACGGTCGGCTATCTGCACCTGCGCGGGCTGCACCTCATTCTGGCGCGCAACGTCAACGTGCCGCGCTTTCCTGCGTCGGCGGGCGTGTCGAATCTCGGTCGCCCCGATCCGCGCTTCGCCAACGTCAGCCGCTTCGAGTCGTCGGGCGATTCCTATTACGACGGCTTGATCGTCTCGTTCAACAAACGCGCGACGCGCTGGGCGGGCGTGCGGCTCGCTTACACGCTCTCGAAATCAATTGACGATTCCGGCAACTTCTTTTTCTCCACTCCGCAGGACAACTTCAACCTGCGCGGCGAACGCGGTCTCTCTGACAACGATCAGCGCCATCGTCTGACCTTTAGCGGCACGCTCGAACCGCCGCCCGCACCGCCCCATGCGGCCGCATTGCGCCGCGCGCTCGTCGGTTTCCAGTTCAGCTACATCTTCACTTACGCCTCGCGGCTGCCCTTCAACATTCAGACGGGCACTGATCTCAATTTCGATACCAACGTCAACGACCGCCCGCCCGGCGTCGGGCGCAACACGGGGCGCGGTTTCGATTTTGCCGCGCTCGATCTCAGGTTGAGCCGACGCTTCGCGCTGACCGAGCGGCTGCGTTTGGAAACACTCGTCGAAGGCTTCAACGTCCTCAATCGCGCCAACCTGCAACTGCCGAACAACACGCTCAACGCGAGCACGCTGGCCACCTTCAACCAGCCCGGCGGCGCGGACAATCCACGCCAGCTACAATTCGGCCTGCGCCTCAACTTCTAAAGGACAAAAGCAGTCGTGCGAACACAAACGATCATCCTCTGCCTCGCGTTGCTCGCCCTGACCGGCTGCGCGCGGCCAACCCAGCAGAGCGCGCAACCGACGACGAACGCGGGCGCGGGGCCGACGGCCGCCGCAGCGCCGCAGGCTGTCCGCATCTCGGCCGAAGGCACGGACGCGGCCGAGCCGGCGCTCGTCGCGGGCCGCGCCGGCACAGCTTTCGTCTCGTGGGTTGAGCACGCGGCGGACGGCGGCGCAGATGTGTTCGTCAGGCATGTAAGCGCCGACGGCACGCCCTTGGCCGCGCCCGTCAGGGTGAATGCGGAGCGCGGCGCGGCGACCGCGTGGCACGGCGACCCGCCCACGCTCGCCTTCGCGCCCGACGGCACGCTCTACATCGGCTGGACGGCGCGCGACCCCGCGAAGGAGCATGCGACCGCGCTCTATCTCTCGGTTTCGCACGACGACGGTCAGACGTTCGCGCCGCCCGTGCAGGTGAACGACGACCGGCGACCGGCGGAACACGGGCTGCACTCGCTCGCGGTCGGCGCAGACGGGCGCGTCTATGTCGTCTGGCTTGACGAGCGCAACGTTGCCGCGCCGCCCGCGTCAACCTCAAAGACAGAGCATCAGCACGGCGAAGCCAATCGAGATGTCTTCTTCGCTTATTCGACCGACGGCGGGAAAACCTTTACGCCGAATCGGCGGCTGGCGACGGAAGCCTGCCCCTGTTGCAAGACGGCGCTCGCCGTCGGGCGCGACGGCCGGCTCTACGCGAGTTGGCGACAGGTCTTGCCCGGCAACTTCCGGCACATTGCCGTCGCGTCTTCGGCCGATGGCGGCGAGACGTTTGCGCCACCCGTCGTCGTCAGCGACGACCAATGGCAACTGAGCGGCTGTCCTGTCTCCGGCGCAGCCCTGCATCCGGCCGCAGACGGCGCGCTCCTCGTCGTCTGGTACACGGCGGGCGAGCGCGGCGCGCCCGGTCTCTACTGGGCCGAGTCGCGCGATGGCGGGCGCACTTTCTCCGCGCGGCAACAGTTAAACGCAGGCTCTGTGCATGGCACGCCGGTGCTGTTGGCGGCAGAGGGGCAGGAACAATTGCGCGCCGTCTGGCAGGTCGGCGGGGGTAAGACCGGGATACGGCTGGCGACGCGCGGGCAGGCCGGCTGGGACGTAAGCAGCGCACCACTGATCGACGCGGGCGAAGTGCCGGCCGCTGACCTGTCGGGCGCGCACCTGCTCGTCGCTTACGCCGGCAAGGCGGGCGACTTTCGCGGCGTCTGGGTCGCCCAATCCGACCTGCCGCGCGGTTGATGGTTGGCGGCGCGCGCGGCGCTTGCTCTTGCGCCCGCGCATCGTTGATACTTGCCCCCGCGCACACTCCCGTCCATGTCTCCCGGAGACCGCGCATAACTTCGTTGTGCTGAAGGGATCGATCCATGCCAGATAACGTGTCCAGCCTAGAGCCGAACGGCGACGCAGCCGACGGCACGCAGATTCGCTGCCGCTACTGCGGGCAGTTGAACCAGACGCGCGCCGAAGCGAACGGCGCGGCCAAGTGCGGGCGCTGCCGTCTGCCGCTCTCAGACGAGCCGCACAGGAAATTCGCCGAACTCAGCAAGCACGAATACATCCACCCGGCTGATAGTCGCGCGCTCTCGGCGCTGCGCGCGATCCCCGGCATCGACACGGCCGTGAAGAAACTGCTGTCCGTCACGGGCGAATCCGCCATCCGCGTCATCTTCATGGCGAGCGCCGTGCGCGTCACGCCGCTGCAATGTCCAGACCTGCATGCCAAGCTGCAAGTCGCCTGCACGACGCTCGGCGTGGACATGCCGGAGCTTTACGTGCAGCAGTCGCCGGTCGTCAACGCCTTCACCGGCGGCGTCGAGCGCCCTGTCATCGTGCTCTATTCGGGGCTGCTCGAACGCTTAAGCGACGAAGAGACGCTCGCCGTCATTGCCCACGAGGTCGGGCACATACACGCCGAACACGTGCTCTACCTGACGGTCGCGCACCTGCTCGAAGCACTCGCCAATCTCGCCATCGCCGCCGCGCCCATCGCCAGTCTCGTCGCGCAGCTTCTCTCCGGCACGATGCGCGCCGCGCTGCTCGCGTGGGCCCGCCGCGCCGAGTTGTCGTGCGACCGCGCGGCGCTCCTCGTCACGCAGGACGAAGATGTGATCGGGCGCACGATGATGAAACTCTGCGGTGGCACGTTCGCGTCCAAAGTTGACTACGAACAGTTTCTCGCGCAGGCGCGCGACTTCCAGAAGAACTACGACGAGAAGGCGCTCGACCGCTTCTGGGCCGACATCATCACGTCGGGGCTGACGCATCCCTTCCCCGTCTGGCGCGTCTCCGAGATTCTCAAGTGGACGGAGAGTGGCGAATACGCACGCATCATCAACGGCCCGGCCGCCGAGAGCGCTGCCGCTTGAAGCCGCCCCGTCTGAAGCTGAAGGACAGAAACCATGAAAAGGATGCTGCTGTGCCTCCTGCTGGCGCTCTCTGCGCTGCCGCCCGCCGGTCTTCGCGCGCAGAAAGGGCGACAGCAGCAGCAGAAAGACACGTGCTTCGACACGGCGCACACTCAGCTTGAACTGAACGAGTGCGCCGACAAGGACTACAAGACCGCCGACGCCGCGCTCAATCGCGTCTACAACCAACTCGCCGCCAAATTGAGCAACGAAGAGAAGGCGAAGCTGAAAGAGGTGGAGTTGAATTGGCTTAAATACCGCGACGCGAACTGCACGTTTGAGGCGGACGCTTATGCCGGCGGCAGCATCGCCCCGTTCACTTACTCCAACTGCCTTGCGCGCATGACCCGCACGCGCACCGACGAACTCAGAGAGCAACTTAAAGACAGGGAAAATTAGCCGCTATGATGGAGAACAAAGTCGGCATCATCTTCGGCGTGGCGAACAAGCGTTCGATTGCGTGGGCGTCGGCGCAGGCCCTCGCGGGCGCGGGCGCGCAGTTGGCCTTCACCTATCAGAACGAGCGGCTGCGCGAGAATGTCGAAGGACTGACGCGCGACCTGACGGGCGACCCGCTGCTCGTGCAGTGCGACGTGCAGCACCCCGAAGAGATACAGGAGACTTTCCGGCGCTTGGGCGAGCGTTACGGGCGCTTGGATTTTCTCGTCCACAGTCTCGCCTTTGCGCCCCGCGAGGCGCTCGAAGGTGAGTTCGCCGCGACGACGCGCGAGGCGTTTCTGATGGCGCTCGACATCAGCGCCCACTCGCTGACGGAACTGGCGCGCGCTGCCCGGCCGTTGATGACCGAAGGCGGCAGCATCGTTTCGATGACCTACTTCGGCGCGGAAAAAGTTATACCGAATTACAACGTGATGGGCGTCGCTAAAGCTGCGCTCGAAGCCTCGACGCGTTATCTCGCGTGGGACTTGGGCAAAGACAACATTCGCGTCAACGCCATCAGCGCCGGCCCGCTCAACACCTTGGCTGCGCGCGGCGTCGGCAATCTCTCATCCATGCTCAAGCACCACGCCGAACACTCGCCCCTGCGCCGCAACGTCGAGGCGCGCGAGGTCGGCAACGCCGCACTCTTCCTCTGTAGTCCGCTCGCCACCGCCATCACCGGCGAAGTCCTCCACGTGGACTGCGGCTATAACATCATGGCGTTTTGATAAAGCGTAGCCAGTGGTCGGTAGTCAGTAGTCAGCAGGTTAACAGCCTTCTTTCTACTGACTACTGACTACTGACTACTGACTACTGACTCATGGCAAAAACCAAAGGCAAGGAAAAAGCGAGCAAGGCGGCGCGGGTGACGCAGGACGAGCAGTTGCTCGAATCGCCTCGGCAGGACGAGTTCAAACACACGGACACATGGCGCGTGTTCCGCATCATGGGCGAGTTCGTCGAAGGCTTCGACGAGCTTGCGACCGTGACGCGCGGCGTCTCCATCTTCGGCTCGGCGCGGATCAAGCCGGACAGCCCTTACTACGCAGCCGCGCAGGAGACGGCGGCGCTACTGGTACGCGCCGGCTACGCCGTTATCACGGGCGGCGGCCCCGGCATCATGGAGGCCGCGAATCGCGGCGCGTTCGAGGCGCAGGGCGTCTCGATTGGCTGCAACATCGAATTGCCAGCCGAGCAGCAGCCGAACCCTTACCAGACGCGCTCGCTGCGCTTCAACTACTTCTTCGTCCGCAAGACGATGTTCGTCAAATACAGCACGGCCTTCATCATCTTCCCCGGCGGCTACGGCACGCTCGACGAATTGTTCGAGGCGCTGACGCTCATCCAGACGCGCAAGATCAGGAACTTCCCCGTCGTCCTCTTTGGTCAGCAATTCTGGGGCGGCATGATTGAGTGGATCAGACAGGTGCTGCGCGCCAACGACATGATCGCAGACCCCGACTTGAACCTGCTCCAATGCACCGACTCGCCCGCCGAAGCAGTTGCGATCATCGCCCGCAGCCAGGACGCACTACGGCGGATGCACGCAGAGGTGTCTGACGACATCGGCGCGTGAATGTTTTGTCAGTTGTCGAGGGATTAGTTGTCCGTCGTGGCCGGCATGTCGGGCTGGCGCTGCACTGCGCCGGTGAGCCATTCAAGGTAGGGCGCGGACGCGGAGGTGATAGGCAGCGCAACGATCTCCGGCGTCTCGTAGCTATGCAGGGCGCGCACTTCGCGCTCCACTTCGGCGAAGCGCGCAACCGTCGTCTTCACCATCAACAGCACTTCCGGCGCGCGCTGCACCTGCCCCTGCCAATGGTAGATGGATTCTATCTCCGGCAACACCTGCACGCAGGCGGCGAGGCGCGCAGCGATCAGCATCTCCGCGAGCCGCACAGCCTCTTCGCGGCTGCCCGCAGTAATCAACACGGCGATAGCGACTGCGTCTGCTTCCTGCATGACAATGCCCGCGCCGGCGAAGCGGCCAAGTGATTAAAGGCCAGCGCGCAACCGGCGGTTAAGCTCGGCCTTCATGCGCCCTTTTCGCCGCCATCGCTGGATTCGACTTCGCCTTCTGTATCGCCGAGCGTCGCGCCGGTGAGCGGAGTGGTGTCTTCGCCGAAGAAGGAGTTGTAGATTTCCAGCGCCCGATCAAGATCGCGCTCGTCCACGAGCACGAGCGCGCCGGGCGCGGTGGTCGAAAGCAACGGCGCGAAGGCATCTGCGCCGCCCGACTGCACAACCGTCCGCACGCCGTTCTGTTGCAGGATGTCTCTGACCATCTCGGCTTCGACCGGCGAGCCGATATTGTGCAGCGGCACAAAACGCGCGTCGCTGTGATCGTGGACGGTGTTCTCCGCAGTCAGACGTTCGACCAACGTCGCGCCGTCGTCCGGGCATTCAGTGATGCCCGGCTCATATTCTGATTCACACACAGGACAGAACATAGTTCTCACCAGACTGTTCGGATTTGAATTTCCGCGCTAGTTTATGCCGCGCGCCGCCAAACTTCAAACCCGCGCCTGAAACACAGCAACCACGCAAGCAGACAACGGCCCACGAAGCGACCTCATCTGCTTCGTGGGCCGTTGTCTGGCTGCTTGGTTATGTGCGGCTGTTTAAGACGTGGCTTTGACGGCCCGCTCGAAGGGAATCTCCTCGAAGTGCGTCATGCGTTTGAAGGTGCGGAAGCGTTCGTTGATCTCCGCGTGCGTGAGCCGCTGTGTGCGCTCCGTGCCGAACTCTTCGACGTTGAACGAGGCCATGACCGAGCCAAAGATCATTGCGCGGCGCATGGTGGCCTCGTCAATCTGATCGTGGCTGGCGAGATAGCCCATAAAGCCACCGGCGAAGGTATCGCCCGCGCCGGTCGGGTCGAAGACGGATTCGAGCGGGTAAGCGGGGATGGCAAAATAGGTGTCGGGCGTAAAAAGCGCCGCGCCGTACTCGCCGCGCTTGATGACGAGCGCGCGCGGCCCGGCCGCCAGAATCTTGCGCGCGGCTTTAATCAAGTTCGGCTCGCCCGCCAACTGTCGCGCCTCCGCGTCGTTGATGATCACTACGTGGACGCCGCGCACCGCTTCCCACACCGCCTCGGGCACGGTGTTGATCCAGTAGTTCATCGTGTCGAGCGCGACCAGTTCCGCGCCCGCGACCTGCGCGCGCACCTCGCGCTGCAAGTCCGGCTGGATGTTGCCGAGGAAGGCGAAGCGCGCCTGCCGCGAGGCTTCGGACAGCTTTGGCTTGAAATCGGCAAAGACGTTGAGTTGCGTATCGAGCGTGTGCGCGGTGTTCAGGTCGAAATCGTAACGCCCGCGCCAGAAGAAGGTCTGGCCGTCGGGCACGCGCTCAAGATCGGTCGTGTCCACGCCATGTTGCGCGAACACAGACAATTCATCAGCGCCGAAATCGCCGCCGACGACGCCCACCACGCGCACGTCCGTAAAATAGCTCGCGCTGATCGAGAAGTGCGTAGCCGAGCCGCCCAGCATCTTTTCCCGCTGACCAAACGGCGTCGCCACCGCGTCGAACGCGACCGAGCCGACAACTAACAATGACACTGTGTAAGATTCTCCTGTGTGAAATGGAAAAACCAGACATCGTTAACTGTCCATTGTGCGCGGCAACAGACAACTAACCACGCCGAACGGACAAGTTACTGCTGCTTCACTGCTGCTTCACTATTGCTTCTCTGCCGGTTTGGCGCTGCCTAGTTTGCTCAACTCTTCTTTCGCCTTCTTCATGAACTTGCTGTCGGGGTATTCCGTGACGAGTTGCGACAGATACCGGCGGGCCTCTTCCTGATATTGCCCGGCAGATATTTTAGGGTCTGGGTCTTGCTTGCCTTTGCCCTGCGACAGGTACAGGTTGCTCATGCCGGCGAACCAAAGCACCTCGTCAATGCGCGAGTAGTTCGGGTCGCCCGCGATAACCTCTTCGCAGCGCGCCAGCGCCGCGCGATACGCCTTGCGCAGGTTGAAATAGAGTTTCGCCGCTTCCAGGTTCTTCTGCGAGTCGCGTTCGAGTTCCGGGTCGCGCAAAATCGTCGGCGCAGGCCCGTTCTTCGGCGCAGTCCCTTGGGCCCGCGCCGCGTGGCTTGCGCCTGCCACCGTAAAAGTCAGACAAAACGACAAGGTCAATAATCTCTTCATGGTTAAACCTTTCAAGTTCAGCGCCGCATGATAAGCGACGGGGGCGACGCATGCAGTTGTGGCCGGTCGCCCCTCGTCACTAGGTTCGATACTTTTTGATGATGGCTTCCAGCCTTTTCGTTGTCGCCTCGGGCCACAAGTCCGGCGCGGTGAAGATGGCGTTTTTTAGCGCCGCACCGCAGCCGCAGCCGCGCTGGCTCGTGCCCAGCCGGCGCACCGTCTCGCGCATGATCAACTGTGCGTTGCGCACGTTCTTGTTCAGATATTCGATAACCGTCTCGACCGTCACCGCATCGTGCCCTTCGTGCCAGCAATCGTAATCGGTGACGAGCGCGAGCGTGGCGTAGCAAATCTCCGCTTCGCGCGCCAGCTTAGCTTCCTGCAAATTCGTCATGCCGATCACGTCCATCTGCCACGAGCGATAGACGTGCGACTCCGCTTTCGTTGAAAACGCCGGCCCCTCCATGCACAGGTACGTGCCGCCCCGATGCACGTTCACCTCCGCCACCCGGCACGACTCTTCCAGCACGTCGCCCAACTCGGCGCAGACGGGATGCGCGAACGCCACGTGCGCGACGATGCCATCGCCAAAGAAGGTGGACTCGTGCGCGCGTGCGCGTGTACGGTCGAAGAACTGATCGGGGATAACCATGTCGAGCGGCGCATATTGCTGCTGCAAAGAGCCGACTGCCGAGGCCGACAGGATGCGTTCGACGCCGAGCAACTTTAGCGCGTAGATATTCGCCCGAAACGGCAACTCGGTCGGCGTAAACCTGTGCCCGCGCCCGTGTCGCGGCAGAAACGCGACGCGCACGCCTTCGAGCGTGCCCACGATAAAGGCGTCGGACGGATCGCCGAACGGCGTCTCCACCCGCACCTCTTCCACGTCCTGCAACTCCGGCATCTGGTACAAGCCGCTGCCGCCGATGATGCCGATCTGCGCTGTCGTCATCTTTACGCTATTCTCCTGGGATGAATCCCTCTTGTCTGGCCGTAAAGTCGCGCACGCTCAGTTTCCCATCCTCTTCAATGATGTGTGCGAGCGGTGCATCGGCATCGTGGTAGAACAGGCAGAGCCAGTCTTCGCGCGCCGCCTGCGGGAGCAGACGCTTTTTGGCTTCGAGCGTTTCCACCGGGTAGAGATCGTAGCCCATGATCCATGCGAGCGGGACGTGCGCTCGCGTCGGCACAAGATCGGCGAAGCCAAAGAGCGTGCGCGCGCCGCTCGTCAGGCATAAGCACTGCATCGTGCGGGAATGGCCGGCGATAGTCTCCATGCGCAGACCCGGCACGACCTCATACTCGGCCGGCTGCAACTCAAGCTGCCCGCGCTCGGCGACCGGCCGCCAGTTCTCCGGCAGATAACTCGCGCGGTCGCGCTCGTGTGGCGCTTCCGCGTGCTCAAACTCGGCGCGCGCGACGAGATAGCGTGCGCGTGGGAAGGTCGGCACGATACGCCCGTCCGCCGTCCTCTTTGTATTCCCGCCCGCGTGATCAAAGTGCAGGTGCGTGTTGACGACGATTGTGATCTCGTCCGCGTCGCAGCCCGTGATGGCTTTGAGCGATGCCGCGAGCGGGCGCGCGCGGGCGACGCCGTACATCTCCGCCTGTCTGATCGTCCACTTGTCGCCGAGACCGGTCTCGACGAGAATCCGCTCGCGCCCCGCTTCGATGAACAGGCAGTTCGCGTTCAGCCGCACGCGATTCTGCTCGTCCGGCGGCGCGACGCGCGCCCACAATGCGCGCGGGACGACGCCGAACATCGCGCCGCCGTCCAAACGGAACTCCGCGTCCGGCACGATCTCGATCCGGTAGTCGCCAAATTGCATGGGCAGTAGTCAGCAGCCAATAGCCGGTAGCCAGTAGCGAAGCAGGAAGCTTGTTTATCTTCCTACTGACTACTGGCTACCGGCTACCTGGCTACTGTTTTTTCGGCTGTGCCTTGTTCGCGTTCGCCGCGCCCGTGTTGCCATTGCCATGCGGCGACTGTGTGGGCGGCCCTTCCGGTTCGCCACCGGGCGGCGCGGGCAGAGGTTCTTCGCCCGGCAGACCCTCTTGCGGCATCATGGGCGGTGCGGGTGGCGCTTCGACCTTGAAATCTTCTGCGACCGTCACGTGCTGACGCGCGGCGATCTCGTCAATCAACTTCTCGCGCTTCTCTTTCTCGACGGCCGCTTTAGCTTGATCGCGCGGCGACTGCGGCGGGCCGAACGGGTTTGCGCCGCCGCCCGCGGCCGGATAGCCGAGCAGGATGTGGCGCGCGCGCACCTCCTCCTGATCTTTGCCGTCTTCGCCTTTGGACGTGCGCTTCTCTTCGGTCTGGATGATATGGAAACCGAACTGTGTCTCGATCACGTCGCTCGTCTGGCCGGGCTGCATGCTGAAGGCTGCTTCCTCGAACGGCTTGACCATCATGCCGCGTTTGAACCAGCCCAACTCGCCGCCCTTATCCTTGCTGCCCGGATCGGTGGAGTACTCTTTTGCCAACGTGCCGAAATCTTCACCGGACTTGACGCGCTTTAGCACGTCGTCGGCTTTGGCGCGCGTCTGCTTCGAGTCCAACTCCGGGTGCTTAGCGATGTACGCGTCAATCTCCTGATCGGTCGCTTCGACTTTCTGCTTGAGCGTGGGCAGATATTTCTGTGCGAGCACCTGCGCCTCTTGCAGTTTCATCATCAACTGCGTCACGCGCTCTTTGTCCACGCCCGCGGCCTGCGCCTTGCGCGCGAGTACCTGCGCCGGGCCCCACATGTTCCGTTGAATCTGCTCCTTCTGCTGATCGGAGATGCCGCCCGCCGACGGCAGCAGGCCCATCGTTTGCACGTCCTGTAAGAATTGATCGAACTTCTGTTGCTGGCCCGGTTCTTTGATGAAGCTATCAAGCTCCTGCTGCGAGACCAACTGTTCAGGGTTCGTCACGCCGGCCTTTTTCTGCTTCTCGCTGTAGATTTGCGCGAGCACGAACGACTTCATCGTCTCTAGCTGACGCTGCACTTCGGGCTTGTCGGCGTAGCCGGCGGCGCGCGCCTCCTGCCCGATGGCAAGCACCTGTCGAATCTGTTTGGCAAAATCCTTGCGGTCGTCCGCGTTGGTCGCCAACTGCGTCAACCCTTGCGGCGGCACGACCGATTGGACGATCTGCGCCATGTCGTCCGCCGTCACGTTGATCGCCTCGTTGCGCCGCCCCCTCAACTGCCACACGAGAAAACCGAGCGCCAGCACCACCGCTATGCCCGCCGCGATCAACGCCTTCGTCGTCGCACTCGTGCCGCCCGTCGCAGCCCGCGCAGTTTGCGGCGCGGCCACGACCGGCGCAGACGTTTCCGCCGCCGCGCGATCCGATTCGGTTTCGTAAGCGGACGCGCCGGCCGCTGCGCCGCTCGTCGCTTCATCTGCGCTAATGGAAGTGGCGGAAGCAGCGTCGGCCTCGGCGTCGCCCGGCGCGATGTTGGGCGCGTTGGCGTAGGCGTTGGTCGTCGTCGCGTCGGCGTCGCCGCCCGTCAGGTCGGATTGAGTTTCGTTCGTCGCGTCGTTTTTAATCTCCGCGCCGCAGTTCGGGCAGGTGGATTGATTCTCCAGCACGGACGTGCCGCATTGCTGACAAAAGATCATAACCTTCTTCCTCTGATTCAGTATTCGTGTTCAATGTCTGACGCACGCGCGCGCACGGTTGGATGCACGCGCGCCGCATAAATGTCATGGTCGCCTGACCGGACGACGCCTTGTACTCTGACCTTTGGTGCGATTGACCGGCGCGGCCGCGGCCGGCGGTGCGGGCGGCTTGGGCGCGGCACTGGTCGCCGGTGCGCTGCCGACGGGCGCGGGCGGCGGCATGCTGGTGGCGTCAAAATCGGCCGGCATGGTCACGTGCCCGCGACTCGTTATCTCGGCAATCAACTTGTCCTGCTTCTCGTGTTCGACGGCGGCGCGGGCCTGTGCGCGCGGCGTCTGCGGCGTGCCCGCATCGCGCCGGTTCGGTGCGCCGGTCGTGATCAAAATGTGGTGCGCGTGTACCTGTTCGACCGGTTGACCGTTGGGGCCGGGCTGCGTGCGGCGCTCGTCCAGCTTGATGATGTGGAAGCCGAACTGCGTCTCGACGATGTCGCTGATCTCGCCGGGCTTTAGGGCGAAGGCGGCGTCCTCGAACGGTTTGACCATCATGCCGCGCCCGAACCAGCCGAGGTCGCCACCATTCTGCTTGCTGCCCGGATCGCCCGAATACTCGCGCGCCAGCGCCGTGAAATCTTCACCCGCGCGCGCGCGCCGCAAGATGTCTTCAGTCTTGGTGCGGGCCGCCTTCGGATCGAGTTCCGGATGCTGGGCCAGATAAGCATCAATCTCCGCGTCGGTCGCCGCGATGCGCGGGCGCAACTGCTGAAAGTACATGCCGGCCAGCAGACGCGACTGCTGATACATAATCATCACCTGCGTTGCGCGCTGCTTGTCCACCCCAGCCGCCACGCCCTTGCGACTGCTGATCATAACGCGCGCCCAGTTCTCGCGCAGACTCTGACGCTGTTCGGCGGTCAGCGCCGCGCCGCCCTGCGGTGCATTTTGCTTCTGGTAGTCTTGCAGGAACGCGGCGAACTTCTGCTCCTGTCCCGGCTCGCGCACGAAGGCCGCGATCTCTTCCTTGCTGACCACCTGTTCGGGCGAGGTTGCGC
Organism: Pyrinomonadaceae bacterium; assembly: GCA_036389375.1. Taxonomy (GTDB): domain Bacteria; phylum Acidobacteriota; class Blastocatellia; order Pyrinomonadales; family Pyrinomonadaceae; genus QHXQ01. Next base: position 24,434 of record DASVQA010000159.1, read on the forward strand.
CGCTCGCCTGCCGCTGCTGTGTGTAGGCTCGGCTGATGACAAAGGTGCGCGATAGTTCAAGCTGCAATTTGACATCAGGCTGCGCCGCGACACCGGCGGCGCGCGCCGCTTCAGCGACTGCGAACATCTCGCGCAGATCTTCAAGGAACGCTTTGCGGTCTTCTTCATCACCCGCGAGTTGCAATCTCGTCTGCGTCGGCAGGTTCAGTTCGTTGATCAGGGTGGTTATATCCTGCGCCGTCAACGTAACCCCTTGCGCCTGTGTCGCCGTATCGGCGGGCGGCTGCGTGCGCGGCGTGGCCGGCCGCGCCGCCGGCGTACGCCGACGCGGTCGCTGTGCGCTCAGCCCCGCAGGTAGAAGTATAAGCAGAGCGGTGATCGCCAACACTTTATTGATAACTTGCAAAACTATTCTTGCTCCCGTTCCATTCCTTGCGCGTCCGCCGGATGCTCCACTAATTCGAGCAACACGCCGCCTGCGCTCGCCGGGTGGACGAACGCCACCAGACATCCTTCCGCGCCGATGCGCGGCGTCTCGTCAATCAAACGCGCCCCTTGCGCTTTCAACTGCGCCAGCGCCGCACCTATGTCATCCACGCGCACCGCGATGTGATGGACGCCGGGGCCGCGTTTCGCCAGAAACTTCGCCACCGGCGAGCCTGCGTGCGTCGGCTCTAGCAACTCGACGCGCGGCTCGCCCAACGGCAGCATCGCCACGCGCACGCCCTGCTCCGCGACCTCTTCAGTGTTGACCACCTGAAGCCCCAACGCATCGCGCCAGAATGCCAGCGCCTCGTCAATCTTCTCCGTCGCAATGCCGATGTGCTCGATACGCATAAAGAGTAGTCAGTAGTCAGCAGGTCTTTAGCGTGCGCGTTCTTCGCCCTTAGTCGCCAACCAGCAACGTCAGCCTTGCTTTGCTACCGGCTACCGGCTACTGATTCAAAATCTCTTCGACCGCCGAATAGGGGTCGCGGCGTTTGTCGGCGACCTCTTGCGCGAGGGCGTCGAGGCGCGCGCTCGTGCCGTTGCGATTAATGACGCGGGCGAGCAGCGTCTCGCTGAGCAGTTCGAGGATGCGCCAACGCGCGACGGCTGTGCGACGCGGAGCAGCACCCTCGGCGTGCTGTTGATGTTCACGATAGCGCACAATCGCGGCGGCAAGTTCCGTGATGCCTTTGTTCTCGGTCGCAACCGTTTTGATAATCGGCGGCTCCCAACCGTCGGGCCGCGCCGTGAGCGTCAGCAGCGTCTCAAGCTCTTTCTCCGTCCGCAGCACGCCGTCGCGGTCGGCCTTGTTGATGACGAACACATCGCTGATCTCCATGATGCCGGCCTTGATCGCCTGCACGTCGTCGCCCATGCCCGGCACGAGCACGACGACCGACACGTCCGCCGTCTTTACGATCTCGACCTC
>DASVQA010000160.1:0-35171 GCA_036389375.1 Pyrinomonadaceae bacterium
TCCGCTACGGCGGCTCTAAGGCGAAGGGGACGATGATCAAAGAGGCTTATGACCTCGATATGACCTGCTACTTCGGCCGCGACGACAACGGCGCGGGGGAGACGCTCCAAGAGATTTACGAGAACGTTGAGGCAGCGCTCGCCGACGACTACCTGATCACGCGCAAGCCGTCGGCGCTACGCCTGAAGAGTAAGAGTCTGAGCGATTGGGCGACGGATTTCCACATCGACGTGGTGCCGGGACGCTTCATCGAGGAGAAGAACGAGGACGTGTTCCTCTACCGCTCGTCGGGCGAGAAGGGGCGGCAGAAGACGAACCTCGACGTGCATATCGAGCATGTGAAGGGGAGCGGCGTGACCGACGCCATCCGCCTGATGAAGCTGTGGCGGGCGCGGAACTTCCTGTCCGTGCGGCACTTCGTGCTCGAACTACTAACCATCAAACTGCTAAAAGGCAAGAAGTCGCTTGACCTGCCCGAGCAACTGAAGCACGTCTGGACAGAGTTGCGCGACAACGTGGACGCCATCACCATCGAAGACCCGGCGAACCCGACTGGCAACGACCTGTCCGAGTTGTTCAACGCCTCTGTCCGGCAGGAGCTTTCCTCGACTGCCAAGCGGACGCTTGAGCAGATTGAGCGTTCGGGCTGGGAGGCGGTCTTCGGGCAGGTGCCGGAGAAGTCATCCAAGTCGACCGTCGTGTCGGGCTACACCGCGCGCTCCACTGCGTCGTTCGGGGAGTGACGGAGATGGCTGATGATTCCCCGCGCCTTGCAGCAAGTATCGAGGGGATGAGGGACTACTATCCCGCATTCTCCCTCTCCTTCAAAGACGCGAATGAGGGTCAGCAAGCAGTCTGGACCGGCAAGGTTCAGCCCATCCGAACGACGGAGAGACTGGAAGACCTGCTTGACGACATCCACCGCGAGCGGCCCTTCTACGTGCTGCCGGGCGGGGAGGTGTTGCATCACCCTGAGTGCGCGGCGGAGCACACGCATCACGGCTGGACGGAGAAGTTAACCAACCCGCATGCCGTCTACGAACTGGAGGTCAGGTACGGTGGGGGCAGACGGCACCCCAAAGTATTTGTGTGCGACCCGGTAATTCCGGAGGAGAAGCGAAGGCACATGTTCGGGGACGGCTCGATCTGCCCGTACGCGCCGTGGCAGCCAATCTGGCGGTGGGAAGAGAACACAGTAGTCGACTACATGGGGCACGCCCTCGGTTGGCTCATTAAGTGGATGGTGTGGAACAATGTAAGTGTCTGGCTCGGCGCTGAAATTGATCACGATCCGAGGTTCTTGTTGCGCACCATTGGCCCGAACAGACCGTGCTGGTGCGGATCGGGAGCAAAATATAAGAAATGCCACAGAACGACAGACGAGGTCAGTGCGAGAACTCGAAGTTAAAACCGGCAGCTTACTTAAAAGCATGAAGCGTCGTCACGCTACAGTGGCTTAGGATAGTGCCGACGATCGGCCGGGAATTAGCTCAAGCCAAGCGCTTAATCAGAAGACCTGCATGACCATCCAAACCATAAGGTATCGGGGATCACTGTATGCAAAAGCCTGTCGCTCATCGGCTTTGCTCTGATATGGATTTCAACTTGATTATCACAAGTCTTCGATCTCATCAAAAGGCCTAATGTCACGGGGCTGAGGAGCAGGCTGAACTCCGGCCGCAGTTTGGTATGACTGTTCTTTATTGAGAGCGGGCTTAACGATCTGCTTATTCTGCGCGCGGCGCTGGTTGGCGCGACGCACACGCTTCGTCTCGCGCACCGCTTGCTCTTCCTGAGCGCGCATTCGCGCGTATGACTCGAAGATCAACTCTTCGTTAATCTCCTTGCGGCCTTCTTCCTCCAGTCTCTTCCGCGCCTCACGCAGTTCCCAGATACTGATCGCAGGGCGTGAAGTGTCGCGGTACGGAACGAGGCTATACTGCTTCACTTCCGGGTCGTAAAAGTAGAGCTGGCTAATATCGCGCGGGTCTCGTTTGAAGACGAATTTTCTCTTCAGCCGCGGGTCGTCAGGGTCGGGCGCGTTGATCCACCGGCGCAGGACGTCACTGTAGTAGTGAATTTCGTCAACGACGACGCCGTATTGTTGGATGGTGCGCTCGATGTAAGGCATGAAGTCCAGCCGTAAGCGCTCCTCATCTATAATCCTGGCGGGTAGTCCTGTTCCAGGTTGCTCGGACGTGCCGAAGATGCCCTGCTCGTACTTCTTGATGGGACTCATCCCGATGCCACTGTGGACGCGCTGATGATAAACGCCGGTGATGAACGTGGCGAGCCAGCCCTCAAATTCGCGGAGCGTCAGCGCCGCCTGTTTTTCCGATTCATATTCGCCGCGCTCTTTAGTGTTAGAGAAAGTGGTCCCCGGCAAGTTGTGAATCTCCGTTGCAAAAGTGCCCATCAGCCGTTCGATGTGGCCGCCGTAGTTCGGCGTGGCCACGGGTCGCCATTCGAGGTTGATGCCATGTTGCTCGCACGCCCGCTTGAGCATATTGCCGCGAAATTCTTTGGCGTTGTCGGCGTGGATCGTCTTCATCACGCCCCAGACGGGCCAGTCGGTCGTGATCTCGTGGCGCGCGAGCCACTGTTCTTTCGGCAAGATCGCATGGGCGATGCAGAGGCCGGTGGCAAGGCTTCCCGGCGGGTCTAAAGAGACGTAGCAGCCGGCAACCATCCGGCTAAAAACGTCAATGGCAAGTGTAATCCATGACCTGCCGATCGGGCGGCGGTGTAGATCGTCCACGAGGATGATGTCGAGCGGGGTGTGATCGATCTGCACAACTGAGAGCGGGTAATCAGCCCCCGGAAAATGGCCGATCAGAGGTGCAAACTTCTCCTTCGCCGCCCTCCGTCCTTGCCGGCGTTCTAGCCGCACCTTCTCCGAGATAAGGGCAATACGGTTACGGACAGTATTCGGGTGCGGAGGGGGCAATTTCGCGTTGCGGCAGCGGCGTAAAACTTCGTCGCAGGTGGCTTGAATTGACCGCTTTTGCTTGTGGAGGTAAAAGTCTTCTATGGTTGCTTGGAGGATGGCCTCCACCTCCGGCGACAGCCGCAGCTTACCTTGCGGGTAACCCCGCTTGCCCGGCAGCAGCGCCGACACCAGCCCGATCCGCTCGTAGGCGTCAAGCCAGCGATAGAGCGTGCTGTGGTGAACTTGCGCCGCCCGCGCCTGTTCGGCGACCGCCTCTTTGGTGCGGCGGTGCAAGCCGAGCAGCGGCCGGATGATCTGAAAGCGCCTGTTGGCCTCCTGCCAATCCTCGTCCGACACTAGCGAAAGTTCCGCGTCCGGTTCGCCCTCTGTTGTCTGGACACACGCGGGCGTGAGATCACGGATAAAGAGCCGTGCCGACTTGTTCGAGCCGGCCTCGCGGCACAGCACGGTTTCGAGGTCGAGCAAATGCGTAATGACGTAACATCGGCCCTCGCTCTCGACGGTGGCACCCGGCTGCAGGTTAACGACGGCGTTCATAACTCTCTACCCTCTTCATAAGTTCGGGCGCACGCGCGCCCACGTTAGTATTTATCGTCTAGGCCATAGTCCAGATCGGGCTGTGCATCGTGAGTTTGCAGTTGAGGTCGCAGCCGAGCGTCCCGATAGCGACGAGATGCCACAGCATCGGCAGCAGCACGGCGCGCTCCATCGGGTCTGCGGAGCAGGCCATGAGGAGGGACTCTGGCGTGGCTTCGCGCAACTCGCCAATCATGAGCAACAGGAGTTGCGCCTTATCCCAATCCATTTCGAGTCTCTGATAGCGTAGCAGGAAGCGAGCGTTTTCGAGGAACGGTGTCCGTATCTCCTGTTCGGTGAGGATACGGAAATGCCAGCCGCGCTCGCGGGCGAAGCGGCGGGCGGCCTTGAACTTCGGCTTCAGCACCTTCCAGTCCGCGAATAAGTCTTGGCGGTATTTGACTTCGGCGAGGAGCGGCGGCATGGACTTGGCCGGAGCCACGTCCTTGCGATAGGTGATGAGCACGTCCGGCGTATAGGTGCGCGCTAGCCCGTCCGCATCCTGGTATTCGATGACGACCGGCTGCTCTTCGTAGGTCGCGACGTTGAGATCGAACTCGAGCAGGAACAGTAGATCGCGTTCGAGGGTGGACTCGTGGGCGCGCATAACACTGTTTTTCCGGCTGGCGACAAGACCGGTGACGCTACGGTGGTTTCTGGGTGGGATGCGGACGGGCATAGAGACTTGCAATCTATTCGCGGAGATTGTTGTAAAAAACCAAAGCGGACTCGTTAAAAGATGTGCCGAGTCGCGGCTATGATTGTAGAAACAGCCGCAAGCCGGACATATATTCTCATAATTTAATGGAAATCACAGGCGGTGCTGTCCCGCGCCCCGGCGAAGTCTCGCTCGCGCATCACGGCGTTCTGTTCCTCGACGAGTTGCCGGAATTTGATCGCAGCGTTCTGGAAGTGCTGCGCCAGCCGCTCGAAGATAGTCAGGTGACCATTAGCCGCGCCGCTATGTCACTCACTTTCCCCGCCGCTTTCATGCTCGCGGCGGCGATGAATCCGTGCCCTTGTGGTTATTGGTCAGACCCGACGCGCGAATGTCGCTGCACGCCGCTGCAAATCCAACGCTACGTCGGGCGCATTTCGGGGCCGCTGCTCGACCGCATAGATATACACGTGGACGTGCCGGCCGTGCGCTTCAAAGAGTTGACGGGCGTGCAGCCCGCCACCGAAAGTTCCGCCGAGATGCGCGCGCGCGTCACTCAGGCGCGCAACCGGCAACTTGCGCGCTTCGAGCGCGACGGGATTTTCTCGAACGCGCAGATGTCGCCGCGCCAGATTCGCCGCTACTGCCCGCTCGACGCCGACGGCGAGCGTCTGCTCGAAGCTGCGATGACGCGGCAGGGCTTGTCAGCGCGCGCCTATGATCGGATACTGAAGGTCAGTCGTACCATCGCGGATTTGGCCGGCGCGGCAGAGATTCGCCCCGTGGATTTAGCCGAAGCCGTCGGCTATCGCTCGCTCGACCGCACCTACTGGACTTAAAACCTGAGTGAGCAGGGGCTTGACCGCCGCCGCGCGCGACAATAATCAGGCGCAGCAGGGCAACGACGCGAGCGCAGGCGTGCATCACAGGAAGCGTGAGAACTCGCTCACGGGCCGCGAGTTAGCGTCCGTCAGGTGACGCGACGAGACATATGGCTCACAAAGCGAGACGCCGTCCAAGCCTCGGTCGTTGGTCGAAACTGAAGCGAGACAAGAGAAGATGACGCCTGAAAGCATCGTGCTCCCCCACAACGCATTCGGAAACGTGACCGCAACCGAGACCGAACACACGCAGACGACCGACTACGCGTTGGCGCAGCGTGCCGCCGCCGGCGACATGCCGGCCTTCGAGGCGCTCTACGACCGTCACCACCGCCGCGTCTACTCCTTGTGCCTGCGCATGATCGGCAATCAGGCCGAAGCGGAAGATTTAGCACAAGAGGCGTTCATCCAGTTGTATCGGAAGATCGGCAGCTTTCGCGGCGAGTCGGCCTTTACCACTTGGCTGCATCGGCTGACCGTCAATCAGGTCTTGATGCACTTTCGCAAGCGCGGTGTGCGCTTCGAGCAGACGACCGACGACGGCGACGTGCCCACGCAAGTAGTCGCAGGCACGGAGAACCCGAACCACATGCCGGTGGTTGACCGCATCGCGCTTGATCGCGCCATCAGTCAGTTGCCGCCCGGCTATCGCGCGGTCTTTGTGCTGCACGACGTAGAAGGGCACGAGCATGAAGAGATCGCCCGGCTCTTAGGCTGCTCGGTCGGCACGAGCAAGTCCCAACTGCACAAGGCCCGGATGAAACTGCGTACTTTACTCAGGCAACAGAATCCGACGCCTTAGCTTCCAAACACGTCGCTCGCAAGCGCAGCAGGAACGCGCCGGCGGCGACCAGTGAGAGCGGAGAATCCAAGCGTCTCCCTCAGACAGACCGATTGAATGGATTCGCGCGCCGCCACTCTCTTCTGCGGCGGGGGTCAGAGATAGCCGAATCGAAGCACCGACGCCCCGCGCCAGCAAGGCGAACCGCGCACAAGGTAAGAGGAAAGAGCAATGAACTGCGAGAAGTGCCATGAACTGTTGAGCGACTTCCTCGACGGCACACTGACCGGCGAGGCCCGCATCCTGCTCAGCAGACACCTCAGCGAATGTCCGGCCTGCGCCGACGCGCGCGCCGACCTGCACACCATTATCAACTCGGCGCGCAACGTGCGCGATGAGGCGACCGCGCCGCCCAGCAGTCGCGCCCTCTGGCTACGCATCAGCAACACGATTGAAGCCGAGCGCGAGGAGCAGCGACTCGCCGCGGCCCGCGCGGCCGCCATCGCAGCCGCTTCGGCCCGCCCTGAGAATTTCATCACGCGCACCCTGCACAAACGCTGGACGCTCACGCTCCCGCAGTTGGGCGCAGCCGTCGCCGCGCTGGTCGTCGCCGTCGCGGCCGTGACGGTCTTCAGCGTGCAGAGTCTGCTGCATAAGCCGGTCGAAGCCGGGAAGTTGCCGCAGGTTGCGGCGCATCGCTCGATCAACGATCAAGAGCTTGAGTTGTTGATGCAGCGCGTCGAGCAGCGCAAGACGCGCTGGAATCCGCGCATGCGTGAAGCGTTCGAGCGGAACCTGAGCGTGATTGATGCCGCCGTCAACGATTCGCTCCAACAGCTTGACGAAACGCCGCACGACGTAGTCTCCGAAGAGGCGCTCGACGCCGCCATGCGCGGCAAGAAGGAACTGCTCCGCGAGTTCGCCGAGTTGTAAGACAGCGTAGCGCGGCGCTTGCCGGTCGCGTCTGTCGCGCTGTTAAGATTCGCAGGTTAATGACCAAGACGTACAACAAACCTCACGCATTAAGTGCGCCGCCAGCAGTCGCCGGTGGACGCGTGCGCACGCTCGTCGCGTGCGCAGCGTTTGCGCTCGTGTGTCTGTGCGCGTTTGGGTCGGAGGTGCGCGCGCAGCAGCGTTATTCGCGCAGCTTTGCGCCGCGCCGCAACGTGAGTCTGTTGTTGAAGAACCGCTCCGGGCTGATCGAGGTCGAAGGTTGGGATCGCAACGAGATTCGCGTGACCGCCACGATGGAGTCGCCGCGCGCGCGCTTCACGCCCAGCTTGACTGACGACGGCTTGAACATTGACGTGGTCAGCGACAATCGCGGGCGCGACGACGTGGGCGACGTGAACTTCAAGATTCAAGTGCCTTACAACTCTTCCGTCGATGTGCAGACGACGCGCGGCAACATCAACGTGCGCTCCGTGCGCGGCCAACTCGTCCACGCGCACATCAGCACCGAGGGCGATATTGATCTGACCGACATCCGCGCGTTGATGGTCGTCGCCGAGAACGTGACGGGCAACATCCTGTTCGACGCGGAGCTGCTGCGCGGTGGCTCTTACGAACTCAAGTCCACGCAGGGCGACATCAACATGCGGCTCATGCCCGGCTCCGGTTTCACGCTGACCGCCACCGCGCCGCGCACGCGCAACATCAACCTCGGCGGCTTCGCCCGCATGGGCAACTTCGACTACGCGGCGGGCGATAATCGCCGCGTGACGGGCCTCGTCGGCGACGGCTCGGCCAAAGTCATCACGATCAACCTGCGCGGCTCGATCAACCTCGCGCCCCGCGCGCGCTGATGCCGCGTTCTGCCGCGCGACGCTTGACCGACGAGCGCCCGGCCGCTTAACGTCTCTCCCGTTGCGCGATTCTTCGCACAGGCGGAACAGACACTTGCCCAGCGCCACCACCCAACTGCCACAACTCAAACACAGATCGCTCTACGGCTTCACCGGCCCGCGCGCCTTGCTGTTGGTCGCGCTCGCGCTCTGCTTTGTCATAGCGGCCGACGCGCAGTCCGGCGCGGCCAAAAAGATACCAGCCCCTGCGTCCGCGTCCGCCGCGCAACAGCCGCCCACGCTCACGCGCACGACCACGCGCCACGAGACGCGCCGCTTCGCCTACGGTAACGCGCTGGTCATCTACGGCGCACCGGCCGGCTCGATCACCGTCGAAGCTTGGCCGCGCAACGAAGTGGACATCACGGCCGACATCGAACTGCGCGCCGACACAGAGGAAGACCTGACGCGCCTGGCTGCGGTCAACAACTTCGTACTCGATGAAGACAGCACGCGCCTCACGCTCATCACCACCGGCACGCACGACCGCAAGTTCATGAAGCGCACCGCGAAAAACTTCCCCAAAAATCTGCTCGACCTGCCTTGGAAGATCGACTATCACCTGCGCGTGCCCGCCCTGCTCGCGCTCGATATCTACGCCGGGCGCGGCCCGCTCACCATCAACGGCGTCGAGGGCGCGCTCTACATCAATGCAGGCGAAGCGCCCGCCACGCTCACGCTCACGGGCGGCGACGTGCAGGCCACTTTCCTCGGCGGCCCCCTGACGCTCCGCATTCCCGCACACAGTTGGCGCGGGCGCGGCGTCAACCTGCGACTCGCGCGCGGCGACCTCACGGTCGAACTCCCCGCCGCCTTCAACGCTGAACTCGACGCGCACGTGCTGCGGGCCGGCAGCATCACGAACGCGCACCCGTCGGTCGCGCCCCGCGAACGCACCACGCCCACCGAACGCACGCTTGCGGCGCGCGTCGGCGCAGGCGGTGCAGCCCTCAACTTTGAAGTCACCGACGGCACGATCACCATCAAGCAAGTGCCGGGTGACAAGTAACGACCGACAAGTTAAGATGGCGTCGCTTGGGCGCGCTCCTGATCACACGTCGCTTGCTGTTTATGTTCGCGTGCAAAGTGCTCGTTGAATCTTTCCTCTTGGCTGGCACACTATGACAGTTAAATCCGACCGCTGGATTCGCCGCATGGCGGAAGAGGCGCAACTCATCCAACCTTTCAACCCGACGCTCGTGCGCGAGACAGAAGGCCGCCGCATCATCTCGGCCGGCGCATCCTCCTACGGCTACGACATGCGCCTCGCCGACGATGGCTTCCGCGTCTTCTCGCCCATCCACGGCCGCGAGATCGATCCCAAGAAGTTCGACGACAGTTCGCTCATCGAACCGCCCCTGCGCACCGCCGAAGACGGCTCGCGCTATTACCTGCTGCCCCCCCACTCCTACGGCCTCGGCGTTACGGTCGAGACCTTCCGCATGCCGCGCAACGTAACCGCCATCGCACTCGGCAAATCCACCTACGCCCGCGCCGGTTTGCTCGTCAACACCACCCCGCTCGAAGCCGGCTGGACAGGTCGCCTCGTTGTCGAACTCGCCAACCTCGCCGACCTCCCCCTGCGCGTCTACGTCAACGAAGGCATCGGCCAAGTCATCTTCCTCGAATCCGACGAAGACTGCACCGTCTCCTACGAAGATCGCGGCGGCAAATATCAAGGCCAGACAGGACTAACTTATTCGCGGTTATAATCTTTTGTCTTGCTGTGACTGGAAGCATGAGTTTGCAGTTACTGCAAACTCATGCTTCCAATGGCCTGCTGCAAACTTATGCTTCCACTTAAGCGATGAAAGTACGCTGACCTTTGCGCGCTAGGTGAGTGAGGTTATTGGCTGGTCAGTCCCATCTCTAACTTTATTTCGCGCAGGGCTTGTTTAAAGAGGCTGCCACGTCCGAGGTTAGGGAGGTGGTGCTTCGCGTACTCTTTAACTCTTGCCTCCGACACATACAATCCCGCAGTTACAATTTGTTCTGCTGCTTCTCTGATTACACGACGAAGCCGCTCTGCTTTGTTTTTGCGCAAGACACTTTGGTAATTCAGGTGGCGAACAGTAACTGCCTTTGAAAGCTCCGGAAATTTTCGCCGCACGAACTCCCTATTGTGCCTGAATCGCTTGGCGACTTCTGAGAATGAAGGTGGTGGCTCTTCGGCAAGGGCATCTAGCAAGCGTTCACGATCAAGGTCTCTATCAAACGGATTATTGCGATGGTTCAAATAACGTTGGGCAACAGCAAAGCACAAATCGGAGTAGTTGCTGTAGTAATAGTAACCAGTATCACGACAGCCGAGGCGTCTAAAAACTCTTTGTAATGATGGAGGCGGATCTTCTTTAAGCGCAGCTCGTAGGGCGCGCTTTACTTCCTTGGGGGGAGGATGCCTGCCATTTATGTATTCTCTATAGCGGGAAATGATCTGCTCGCATAACTCTGGAAAGTGTCCCTTAACCGTTGGCGGGTGGCGTCCCATGCGACGCGATATCGCTTCCATTGATGGTGGTATAGATTCTTGCAACGCAGCCCTGAGCCTTACTTCAACTTCGCCCCATAGCGTTAACTCTTTCTGTAATGGAACATCTTGTCCAAGTATAAGATAACGAGTGCCAATTATTTTCTCAGTGCCTTGATCAGCTAATAAATCCAGAGGTCGGATGTTTAATCTGGCGCACAACTGAAGTAGTACGGGGAGGCGTAGCCTTGTTTCTCCTGCTAATAACCGTCGGATTGTGCCGCTCCAGACGCCAACAATATCTGAGAAGAGATTAATGCTTCGGCTCGCATCCTGAGTAACATGTTTTGTAAGGTTGGCAATGAAAGTTTGGTTCACCGGAGGGAGAGAAAATTTTGTGGTACAAGACAAAAGCTCTCCGAGTAAATGTGATGTTTGTAATTCTTGGGCTAAATCTGAGATCGGTATGGATTTTTTAACTAAAGTTTTTGCTCCTCTATTAGCTAATGTACCTAACCATCGCAGACATTTTGAACAATAACCAGGTCGGTAGGAAGTAGCTAGAAAAGGTAATTTGTGATCACAGTGAGGGCAGGTAGTAGTTAATTGCTCATGGTGTACTGGGCAGGACGAAACGGCTTCAAAGGCCCACATTAGTTTTTCATATACAGGTTTCTTTTCTCTTAATCTTTCCTCATAGCATGCTCCGCACCACGCCATGTTGGTTCGCAGCAGTTGATGGAGGGATAAGATATTCTCCCACATTAACAGCGTTGTATACTGAATATCATGGCGTAAGGTAAGCTTCTCGAAAGCTGTAACAGTGATCTTAGCTAGTCCACTGAATCCATTAATGAGGTTGCCAAGAAACGACTGGGAAGATGAGTAATAGGCTGACCGCTTCCCAATGGGTGCGAACACTTCTTCTAAGAGGAGCTTGCGCGGAGAGACAGAATGCTCCGCAGCGATACGACCGATATAACTTGTAAAGCTTTCAACTTCTGGCGTCCCTATACCAAAAGGCTCTTGATGGAATAGTCGGCTACGGTAAGGCAAAGGTGGGCATTTAGTATCCCAGTGGGCATAAGATTGGTAAATAACTGGCTGTAAAGCCTTATTACTTGCAGACACGCTTATCGCACTCCAATCTTGTCTCGTACAGGATTGCGAGTACCCACGCGACGTTTACGCCGCATTGGATGGACAGCCGAGTTCTGTTCTAACTCACTTATTGTGGGATCTGCGTGGTCTTTATTTAGCGCTTCCTCACATAGCCCTAAACTCTTACGTAGCCGCCGCCGATCTTCTTCACCCTCAATCAACTCCTTCTCCCCTGCAACCATCTCGCGCAGCATAGTTGCGCATTGATTGACAGATAGGGCACGACGCTCTAAACAACTCAGGGGCAAGTTAGGACTATTACTGTCCAAGGCTAAAGCTAGCGAGCGTGTTAACCAATCCTTAAGAACTCCAACACAGCCGAGACTTCGTTCATAAAAGTAGTCCCATCTCGACACCAGATCAGGCGGGTCGGAGAAGGGTAAGTGCTGCTGAAAGGTGTACAGCACGTTGATATACTCTCGCTGGCTGTTTTCGTCATCAATATGGTAGCGCCCAAAATGTATATCTATACTTCGGCGGCTCAGTTGCCCATTTAAATTTCGGAGTGGAACAAGTTCGTAAGTGCCACAAAGCACATGCGTGACCTGAGATGGTGCTGGCGAAGGGTATCTCCGCGCCTGATGAGATTCTCCTGCTTCTGAATCACGCTAATGGGAATCGCCTTACGCGCAAAGAGTTGCAGGTGCAAGCAGCAAATCAAAAGCCCCAGAATGTAGCTATTGCTATCGGGCGGTTGATTGATAAGAAAGAAATCCGCCCTCTGGATGGTGATGATGTTGCCCTTACTCCTAATGGGCAAAAGCGCATTCTTGAAGAGATTATGCCCAAGCTCACAGCCAAGAAGTGACTTGCCGCCATAGCTGATCCTAAAGCATCAGAATCAAAGCTCTCCTCGGAATACCCGTTTAGCGGTCGGGCCGCAGCGTCAGCCCACAGATTTATACTTTCGGCAATCTTATGCTTCCAATTTGCACTTACGGCAAATGGATGATTCCAACTCCGCGTTGAGACGAATTTCTGTAAGCTCAAAAACCAAGCTTTTGGTTACCTCTGTGGCAAAGTGATGCTTCCAGTCGCGGCAAACTGATGGGTAAAGTCACACTTGCTGCAACTGGCAGCATGAGTTGTCTTGTGGCCACACAGCCAGTCGTTGATTGGCTGTTATCTCTGCCCGATTACATAACTATTACAAACTGCCGGCGCGTAAATTGTTACGATGCTTCGGGCGCATTACATCTAAACAAGAGTTCAAACTTTAACCGAGGGTGCTTGATGAGCAGCGAAGCAATGATCGATAAACGCGCGGGGCAGATTAACTGGCCGACCTTGATCTTTATGGTCGTGTTCCATCTGGGCGCAGTGGCCGCCTTATTTATGTTCAGTTGGCAGGCATTGGCGGTGACCGCCTTGTTGTGGTGGGTCTCAGGCAGTCTCGGCATCGGGATGGGTTTTCATCGCCTGCTGACGCACAGGGGCTATAAGACGCCGAAGGTGGTCGAGTATTTTCTGACGCTCTGCGGTACGCTGACTATGGAGGGCGGCCCGATTGATTGGGTGGTGACGCATCGTATCCACCACTCGCACACGGATGCGGCGGGCGACCCGCACACGCCGCGCGATGGCCGCTTCTGGGCGCACATGGGCTGGATTTTTACCGGCACGGCGCAACAGCACGGCGAAGAAGTGATGATGCGCTACGCGCCCGATCTGATGAAGGATCGGTTCCACGTCCTGCTCAATAATTTCTACTGGGTGCCTTTGGTCATCGTCGGCGCGGCGCTGCTGGTGTTCGGCGGCTGGTCGGTGTTTATGTGGGGCATGTTCCTGCGCGTCGTGTTCGGCTTACACGCGACGTGGCTCGTCAATTCCGCGACACACCTGTGGGGCACACGCCGCTTCGTCACCACTGACGATTCGACCAACAGTTGGTGGGTGGCGCTGCTGACCTTTGGCGAAGGCTGGCACAACAATCATCACGCGCATCCGCGCGCCGCGCGGCACGGTCTCACTTGGTATGAGATAGACGTGAACTGGTACGGCATACGCGCGCTGCAACTGTTGGGGCTGGCGAAAGACATCAAACTTATTAGCCGCGCTACGGTGGCTGCGGCGAATCAACCGGCGGAGCAGGCGCTGCGGCGGGCGGCTTAAGCAAAGCAGCGAATTAACAGGGCCAGCGGCGCGGGCGAGAGATAAAACTCTCTGATCCGCGCCGCTTGCCTTTTTACTTTTACCTGCTGCCTTTCTACAATGCCGGCATGCGATTTAGTAGTCGGCGCAAATCGGTCGTCTTCTTTATTACGCTTAGCTCGTGTCTGGTTGCGCTGGCGATTGCGCTCAACGTCGGGTGGATTCTGCTCAACTGGCACGAGGTTGCGCTCTTAATTCTGGGCATCGCCTTCTTCAGCCTCATCATCGTCGGCCTCGTCCTGAACACGACCTTCCTGATTCGTGAGATCAGACGCAACGAGCAGCACGATGCTTTCATCAATGCCGTCACACACGAACTGAAGACACCGCTCGCCTCCATTCGGCTCTACCTTGAAACCTTAAAGACCCGCGAGGTGGCGGAGGCGCGCCGCGATGAGTTTTACGACATCATGCTCGCCGACAGCGACCGGCTCTTGCAGACGGTCGAACAGGTCTTAAGGGCCGCGCGCACGGGGCATCGCCGGCATCGGCTCAACGTCTCGGTCATCGATCTCGGCGAGGTGGTGCGTGAGTGTCTGGCGCTGACCCGCGTTCGTTATAAGCTGGCGGAGGGGGCGCTGCGTTATGCCGAATCGGTGGATGAGCAGAGCGCGCGCGTCGTGGGTGATGCGGACGAGTTGCAGGCTGCGGTCTCGAACCTGCTGGATAACGCCATTAAGTATTCGGGCGCAGAGGTGCAGGTTTCCGTCGAGTTGACGACGCTCGACGCGAAGCATGTGGCCGTGCGGATCATGGATCGCGGCATAGGTATTCCCGGCAACCAACTCAAACGCATCTTCAAACGCTTTTACCGCGTGCGCGGCGATTTCATGGCGCGTGTGAAGGGGACGGGGCTGGGTCTCTTCATCGTGCGCTCGATTGTCGAAAAACATGGCGGCCGGGTCATCGCGGAAAGCGCGGGCCTCGGTCAGGGCAGCACTTTTACGATTCACCTGCCGAGGGCTTAATCCCGCATGAGCGCAGTGCTCATCGTCGAAGACGAAAAGCATCTGGCCGACGGCTTACGCTTTAACCTCGAAGCCGAAGGCTACACGGTCGCAGCGGTCGGCGACGGCGAAGCCGCGCTCGCGCTGCTCTTGGACAAACGGCAGGGCTTCGACGCCGTCGTGCTCGACGTGATGCTGCCCGGCAAAGACGGATTTACGGTGGCCGCTGAACTGCGCCGGGCCGGGCAGTTTGTGCCCGTGTTGATGTTGACGGCGCGGGGCCGGCCCGAAGACGTGCTGCGCGGCTTCGAGTCGGGGGCAGACGATTATCTCGCCAAGCCCTTCGAGTTGGCGGTGCTCATCGCGCGGCTCAACGGCTTGCTCCGGCGGCGCGCATGGTTTCATCTCGATCAGCACGACGCGACGGGCCTGCAACGGCCCGCTGCCGGGCACTCAGCGCAGAGCGAGGTGGCGGGCAGGCGTAGAGATGTGACGGCGGCCGAGTCGGAGAACGAGCCGTTTGTCTTTAACGGCCGGACGATTGACTTTGCCGCGCTGGAACTGCGCAGCCGCGACCAGACCGTGCGGCTCACTTTAATGGAGGCGGCCGTCCTGCGTTATTTAATCAGACATGAGGGGCGCGTCGTCTCGCGCAAGTCGCTGCTCGAAGACGTTTGGGATTTGCGTGAAGATACGGACACGCGCGCGATAGACAACTTCATCGTGCGCCTCAGAAAATATATCGAAGATGAGCCGGCGAAACCCAGACACCTGCTGACGGTCAGAGGGATCGGCTATCGCTTCATCGCCGACGCGGCTGTTTAATTAACTCGCTTCACGACATGAAAATCAGAAAGTTGAGCATGAGCTTGGTTAGACTTATCGTTTCGGCCGTTTATCTGTTTGTCTTTGCCTGCGGCGCGCCGGGGGGGAGCGAGCGGGCGGCGCGGGGGCAGGATAGGAAAGAGCCATCGCTCAAGCAGCCGGAGAAATCGGTTGTGCCGCCCATCATGCTGCGCAAGCGATACGACCGCGCGCTTAATGTCACCTATGTAAATGTGGACATCCCGCTCACGAACCCGGCGCGCAAAAACGGGGCGGGCAACGGCGCGACGGCGCGTGATGTGACGCTGATTTTTCAACTGGTGTACAAGGGCGCGGCCACTTCCGATCTGTCTATGGTCTATCTGTTCGTGCAATCGCTCGCGGGGCGCGCGGCGGAAGACGTGCTGAGCAGCGTGCAGCAGATCGAGTTCAACGCAGAGGGTTATCAATACAGCTATGCGCGCGTCAATTATCAAACCGAACTGGTGGAAGCAACCGGCGGCACGCAGGGGACGCTGCCGCTCAAGCGTGAGATCGCAGTCTTCAAGTTGTCGCCTGATGATCTGCCGCAGATGACGAACGCCAACAGTCTAAAGCTCAAACTCGGCGCGGAGCAGTTTATCGTCAAATCAACCCAACTCACGGAACTACGCCGCACACTCGTCGTCGGTGCTAAATAAATGAGCGTCTTGCGCGCTGACAATAAGCCGGGCAGCGCTGCTGCTATTTTTGCCGCGCACTCTTCGCACCTTGCACGCGAGGCTGCGCGGCTCTGGCTCGCCGCTGCTTAAATAATTCTTGCCTGCCGATTCCGTCTTATGTTAGATTGCGCCGTCCTTCAGCAGAACGCACATTCTTTTCACGCTTTAACAAGTTAATACCTCGCACGCATGTCTACTGCCTGACCTCTGCGTCCACCCGGACAGACTGCTTTGCCGGCCACGATCCTTGTCCTAAAACTTGCTCCTGTTACTCCTCCCGCTCTTTCAGAGGCTTAGCAGCCAAGGCTTGGCCTGCACAATCTTTGTTCGCGCCGACGATTAACCACATGCTGCACACGCGCGGTGCTCTGATCCGTCTAATGCTAATGCGGCTGGACGGCGATCTCGGTTTAGCGGGCGGCTTCAGGCCACAACCTCAGAAGGAGCATTCCGATGTATCGTCTTAAATTGGCATTCAAAGTAATGCTGATCGGCAGCTTGCTGTTAAGCAGCGTGGCGGGCTTGAGCAGTTGCACGGAGCAGACGCCAAACTCAGGTAATGCCACGTCGCCGGCTAATACTGCGGGCAGTCCGGGCGCTTCGCCGCTTGTCGTCGGCGCAGAGTCGGCGACAGCACCCGCACCTGCGTCCGCGCCCTGTCAGCCTTTCCCCGTGCCCACGCCGCCTTTTGTCGATGACAAGCTGAGTCCGTGCATTCCCTTTGCTGTGAGTGTGAACGGGACAACCTTTGCGAGCGACGTGGCGGGCGCGCAACCAGCCTTCGATGTCTTCTCGTGGCGGTCGTTCGTGGCGCTTAATTGGCCCGCAGAGGGCGGTAAAACTATCGGGCAGGACGGCGATAATCCGACCGTCTGGGAGACGTATAACGAAAGTTATCAGGTGTTCCAGAGCGACGGCTCGACGCCGCATTGGGGCCCGCCCATCAATGTGCCCGCGCAGTGCAAGAGCACGGCCGACGCGAGTGGCGGTAACGTGCCCGTCTTTCGCATGGTGTCGAAGGTCTCACAGGAGTTGGGCGGTCTCATCAATAGTGGCACTGTGCTCGACGAGAACGGGCAACCGTTTAAGACGGGCCCGCTCGTTGACCGGAACGGCAACTATCTGCGCTTCGCCATCCACATGAACAAGGAGACGTTCGACTACATTCTGGCCAATAAGCTTTACAACAAGGAAGGGCAGGCGGCTTTTACCGGCCCGGAAGCGGTCTTTCCGGCGGGCGACAATAAAACGGCGCAGGTCGGCTCAATGGTCATCAAGACTGCGTGGCGCATACTCGACCCGCAGGCGGGCGATAAACCGGAACGCTATCACACGATCAAAGCCTTCGTGTACACACCCGCATCGAACGATCCACCGGTAGCGGAGAACTGCGCGCTGAAGACGTTGGGGCTGGTGGGCTTCCATATCATGCACAAGACGACGGCCGCGCCGCAATGGATCTGGTCAACCTTTGAGCAGGTGGATAATGTGCCCACGCCCGGCGTCGATACGGGCGGTGTGCCCGCGACCTTCTACGATCCCAAGCACCCGGAGCGAAATAAAAAACTGAACCAGCCGCCGGACAAGCCCTGGGATCCGAACAAGCAAGCCACGCCGAGCCAGATCACGCGCCTTATCCCGATTGATCAGCCGACGATCAAGTTGAATGGGGAGTGGCAGGACTTATTGCGCAAGGTGAACCCCAACTCGGTCTGGCAGTTCTATCAACTCGTCAGCACGCAATGGCCGACGAGCGCCAAGACGGGCGGCTTCGGCAAGCCCGCGCCGCCCGTTCTCGCCAACGCGACGCTTGAGACTTACACACAACGATCTTCAAGCTGCATCGCGTGTCATAAGAACGCCACGATGACCAACAGCAAGCCGGGCGACTTCAGTTATCTGCTTCAGCGTGCCCAGCCGGAGAAAAAGCAATGAAGGTTGAAGAGTATCTGCCCAACTTCGTCGGCCTCTCGGCCATCATGACCGGCTACGACGCCAACGTGCTCGCCCCGAAGATCGATCCGCTTGAAGACAACAGCATCGCGCAACAGTACCTGCGGCTGATGCTCGCTAAGGCCGATAATGAACTCTTCCTGGCGGTGCTTTCGCTCTTCGGCAATATCCGCGCCGCTTTCCCCCTCGCGCAGCAAGACCCCTGGAGTTGGACGGCCGACACCGCGCAGCAGGTGAGTCAACAGGTCGAGGCGCAGATCATGATTGACGACGACATGGCGAGCATGCTGCGCCGGCTCGTCCGCCTCTGGTATCTGGCCACGTGGTACACGAACGAACCGCCGGACGGCGATGGGCAGGTTGTCTCCGAGGAGGCCTACAAGCAGGGCCTCGCGTGGCCCACATTTCAGGCGCACCCGATGGGTTACAGCGAGTTGGACTTCGGCTACTGGGCCAGCCTGCCGCCGACTGCCGCCACGACGCCGCCTGCGCCGCCCATCCTCAACACACAATCCGCCACGCCGCCCGCAACCGAGAGCGGCGGCAAACAGCGCGGCGGAGTTTGATCGGCGCAACCCGCGAGTTTTATCAACTGCATGCTGAAAAGATGAGGATCGTTCATGGCTGAACAGGACAATTTTGATGTCGTGATCGTCGGGGCCGGCATCGCCGGTGCGCTCGCCGCTTACAAGTTGGCGCAGGCCGGCAAACGTGTGCTCGTGCTCGACGGCGGCAAACGCATCCCCGATAGTCGTGATGCTTACATGCAGCAATTTTTCCTTGCGATGGCCAAGACGCCGGAAGCGCCTTACCCGAACGATAAGAACAACCCTGTGCCCCTCTCGCTCGACATCGGCAACTGGAAGACGGAAGCCACCCTTGAGCAAAACTTGCCGAACTATCAACCGAAAGGCTACTTCATCCAGAAGGGGCCGCTCCCCTTCAGCAGCACCTACGAACGCGCGGCCGGCGGCACGACATGGCACTGGCTCGGTACGTCCTTGCGCCTGCTGCCCAACGATTTCAAACTCCAGACGACCTACGGGCACGGCGTTGATTGGCCCATCAGCTACGACGATCTGGAACCTTTCTATTGCGAAGCCGAGCAGGAGATCGGTGTCGCCGCCAGCACCACGAATCAGGGCTATCACGGCATCACGTTCGGGCAAGACCCGCGCCAGCCCGGTCAGCCTTACCAGTATCCGATGCCAGAGATTCCGCCCTCCTATCTCGATCAGCAACTCGCGCAAGCTATCAATGGCTTGCAACTCGAAGATCAGCCCGTTACCGTCACGCCGACGCCGCAGGGGCGCAACTCCGCGCCCTATGACGAGCGCCGCGTCTGCGCCGGCAACACCAACTGCATCCCGATCTGCCCCATCCAGGCCAAGTACGACGCCAGCATCCACGTCGCCAAGGCCGCCCAACTCGGCGCGCAGTTGATGTATCGCACCGTCGCCGATAAGGTTTTGATCGACTCGGCGACCGGCCTTGTCAGCGGCATACACTACATTCAATACACCGACGCCAATCTGCCGATGAACGGATCAACCGCAGGCGCGTTCACGGAAGGCGTCGTGACGGCGAAGCTCTACGTCATCGCCGCGCACGCCGTCGAGACGGCGAAACTGCTGTTGAACTCGCGCACGGACAATCAGGGCCTCACCGGCGGCGTCGCCAACAGCAGCGATCAAGTCGGGCGCAACCTGATGGATCATCCGATCCAACTCAACTACACGCTCGTGCCCAACCCGCTCTATCCTTTTCGCGGGCCGCTTTCGACCTCCGGCATAGAATCCCTGCGCGACGGCCCGTTTCGGAAACAGCACGCCGCGTTCCGCATAGAGATCGGCAACGAGGGCTGGAACTGGGCGACCGGCGACCCCTACACGACCGTCAACGCCTTCATCTCGCCCGGCCATAATTCGATCTCCGGCCCAAACCACACCGTACAGGGTGGTCTCTTCGGCACAGCCTTGAAGAACGCCGTCAACGGTTTCATCACGCGCGAGTTCAGACTCGGCGCGCTGGTCGAACAGTTGCCGAACAGCAGCAACCGCGTGCAGCCTTCCAGCCAGTACGTTGACGGGCTTGGCATCCCGCGCCCTGAGCTCACCTACGATCTGGACGATTACACAAAGGCCGGTTACGTCGCCGCGCGCAAGACCGCGCTGGCGATCTTCGAGAAACTCGGTGCGCCGGATTTAACTTACGTGGACGAGACCAACACGAGCGCCTTCAAGTTTGCCGACCCGGCTGATCCGCAAGGGCCGGCGCAGACCTTCATGCTCTACGGCGCAGGTCATTTGATGGGCACTTATCGCATGGGCGCAGAGCGCAGCACGTCAGTAGTCGGGCCCGATCAACGCGCGCACGATCACGCCAACCTGTTCCTGCTCGGCAGCGGCGTCTTCCCGACGACCGGCACGGCCAACCCGACGCTGACCATCGCCGCGCTCGCTCTGCGGGGCGCGGCCTCCATGCTCAAGGAACTGAACTTATGATCGCGGCCCGCGCTTAAAGCCTGTTCGCCTTAAGTCGTCAAGGAGCAACATGAGTAAAGTTAAGCCCCCGGCCAAGCCGCCCGTGCTCGACCCGAACGAGCCGTTGGCGCAGTATTGGAACAAGCCCGTCTCGCAACTGGTTGCGCTCGCGGATACGCCGATTGCGCCCGAAGAACAAGAGCGCCACAGAATCTATTGCCTGTTGCTCATGGCGCTCATCGTGCATTTCTATAACGGGAACAAGCATGGGCAGGAGGGCACGTATCCGGGGCGCGCGCAGCAGCGCCGGCCGAATGGGCTTTATCAGGGTGGGCAGTATCTAGGTCATAACATCGCCTGTCTCGCGGTTGACGGCGACGGCTTTATCATTGATTTCGATTTCAACCACAACGAACTCTTCAGCAGTTCGGTCGAGCACGCCGAATCTCGTCTCGTCCGGCGCATCTTCAGCTTGACGCAACTCTACGACGACCGGATCGTGCGCCACCCCGACGACCCGCCCAGAGATGCCAACTACCTCAACGTGCTGAGCAAGGTTGTGATCTACACGTCGCTGGAATCGTGCGCGCAATGCTCCGGCATCATGGCGCTCGGCAAGGTGAAATCCGTCGTCTATCTACAGAGCGACCCCGGTCAATACTGCGTCGGCAACATCATGTATAACCTGACGACCGATGCCTTGCGCGCCCCGCTGCCCGTTTCGGCCGATAAGATCGGGTTTAAGTATTTCGCCGATCTCAACAGTCGTTATCGGCAGTTTTTCGCCAACGCGGGGCAAGAACCTTTCTACGTGGGCGCATCTGGCACAGACAATAGCAGTTCCATCACGTCGTTTCTCTGCACCGACGCGGCGCTCGATATTTACAAGGCGGCCAGCGCCGAGTTCAAAATCCTCAAACTCGCATATCCCGATTACAAGCCGGGCGGCGACAGCGGCAAGAAGACGCTGGTTAACCGCAAAGCCTTAGCGGGCGCAAAGAATTTCCTTGATTATGCGGCCACGCTCGGCAAGCGCGGCACACCGCACAAACTCTAGCTCGTCCGGCTGCTCCATCGCACATCAGAACAAGCCGAACCAGCGCGTCGCGTTGAGGAGTTCGCCGCCTAAGAACGAGAGCAGATTGGCGACGATGATGACGGCGAAGCTGCGCACCTTTGTCTGCGTGCGCGCGTCCAGCTTGCGGTGAAACGCCAGCCAAAAGAGCGCGCACTCGGCAACGGGCGCGAACGTCTCCGCGACCAGCAGGTAGCGGCTGCGCGGCGACGAGGCGAACAGCACGGGCAAGACCAGAACGACGATTGGATAAGTACAAGCGGTGAGCCACAGGCCCGCGCAGAAGCGTTGGCGGAAGCTTAGTTGTCTGGGTAGCCCGGCGAGCAGGACGGGCGTCTCAATCGCCACCGAGAGCAGATAACCGGCGGGCAGGAACAGCCATAGTTCGCTCGGCCGCGAGGTCGTCACGGTCGGCTCAAGCGCCGCGTCGAAGCCAAACGCGTTACCGCCGGCCAACATGATGGCGAGCGCCGGCCACAGACCGCGTGCGCAAGCGAGTGCGACCGATTGACGTAAGTGGTCACCGCGCATGCGCGCCCGCTTGAATTTGCGTTGCATGCTATTTAGACGTGTCGGCAATTTGCGCCCCAAGGCTCACAACAGGCGAATGAGAAACGGCGCTTCGGCTAAGACGTGGGCCATGGCGCAGGTGAAATAGATGTCACGCGTCGTCGTGTAATCAATAGTGAAACCGGCCCAGAGCGCGAGTACCGCAAAGATGCCAAGCACCAGCGCCGCCCGCACGATGCGCGCCAGACCCGCGCCCCGCGTCGCCAGCGGAATTTTATCCGCCCGCCACCCGCCCGCGCCCAAACTCACGACCGGCATCAGCACGAGCCACACGCCGTAGTGCAGCGTCTCTAAAAAGACGTGCGTGGCGACGAGCAAATGCGTGGATACGCCGGGCAGCAGCCCCGCGCCCGCGTGCTGTGCGATGCGCCATGCGAGGGCATCACCACTGGCGGGCAGGTCGGGCGTGTGCGCGAGTTGCAGCCAGAGCAGCGCCAGCATGAGCGGCAGCGCCGCGAGACATAAGTGATAGGCTTTCCGCCACTGCGGGCGCGTGCGTTTTAGTTGGCGGTCGAGAAACCACAGCGCAACCAACGGATGTAGATAAACGAGCGCCAGACTGCACCACACCGGCGCGGCCCACGCGCCCGCGCACAATAAAAGTGCGACGGCGAAGGCCCAAGACCAATCGCGCCGCCCCCGCGTCTGTCGCCCGCGCAGATAGACGAGCGTTGCGAGCCACAGCAACAGCAGCGTGTTCCAGAGCGCGATGCTCACCGTCCACGCCGTCTCGTTCAAATACCACGATTGGCCGAGAGCGTAGAGCAGCACGTAAGCCGTCGTCAGCAGCAGCACACCGCCTAGCGCCGTCATGTAGAAAAGTTTCGACCTGCCCCAGCGCGCGGGCATGCGCGTGAGAAAGTAGCGAAACTCCACCAGATTGTGCGGGCCGGCGAAGAGAAAGACGGTGGCGATTGACAGTTGGAGCGGCTGCCAGCCGATAAGGAGCGCGGCGACGAGGCAGAAGCCCAAGCACGCGATGGCAAACGGCGTGGCGCGCACGTACGTGCGTGTCCTGCGTGCGAGCGTTAAGTTGCCAGCGAGCTGTTGCATGGGTGGAAGCGCGCGCTCTATTTGCCCGCTTGCGGCGGTAAGACGAGGGTGATGAAATCGCCGCCCTCGACAAGCTCGACCTTGACTTGGCCATAGACGCCGTAAGGGATCGCTTCAGGCGTCAGAATCTTCGAGGTCAAAGAGCGCGCGACGGGCGGCGGGCCGGCATTGGCATAGACGATGCTCGCGGTCGCACCGCCCGCAACGGCAAGCAAGGCGACGCCGAGCGCGGCGCTCGTCAATTTATTTGTCGGCCTGCGCGCGCGCACGAACCACACGCCGCCGAACGCAAAAGCTAACGAGAGAAAAAGACCGGCCATCGCAGTCTGCGCTGCGCCGAGCGTGAAGCCGCGCGCGGTCGTGGCGGCGGACTGTGCGTCGTTGCCGGCCAGCCCCGCGCGCATCTGTTCCCAGACGGCGCGCGGGATCAACAGCCGGGCTTCCTTCGCGCGCGGGTTTGGCTCGATCCGCATCGGCGTCGAGATGTGCGCCTCGCGCTGCGGCTTAGGCTCATCTCTTGGTCTGGGCACGTCGGCGCGGGCCGGGACGAGCGCCGTTAGTAGCAGCGCAGCGAGCGCGAAAATTTTAAGCCAGCTTCTCATTGTTTCAGCCTCCGAAGATTTGTCTGAAGATGTTTTGTCTGCCGCAACGAGGGCGTGACCGAAGCGGGCGACCACGATGGCGTTTGCAAGCCGCGCGCATTGTAGAGCCTCGCGCCCGCTACGCCAACCGGGTTTCTTTGCGGTACAACCGGCCCGTCAGCAGTTTCGGCGGCGTCGCAAACTACGTAAGCCCGGCCCGCACAGGATTGCCGAGCCGCGCAAGGCACATGAACCGACACGAAGAGGGCGTAGGTTTTGCCAGTCCTTGTTCGTGTCTGTTCCTCTGTCTTGCGCGGCTCATACTCTCACCTGTCGCTCGCTTCATTCGCTCTTGTTGTGTTGCGCGTTGCCGCCCCACGCGTACCAGCCGTCGGCGTCGCGGTCGCCGGTCTTGAGGCAGATGAGCAAGCCGTTGGTTGTGCCCGCGTAGATGTTGCCTTCGGCGAGCGCGGGCTGGAAAGCCATCGGCTGATTGAAGGCATAGACGAAACGGGTTGCGCCGTCCTGCTGGCTGACCGCGATCAAGTGGCCGAGCAGACTGGCGAGATACATGTTCGCTGCGCCGAGCGCGGGCGGCGAGAAGACCTGCGCCTGCTCCGCAAGGCCCTTGCCTTTGACTTCCGCGCGCCACGCAAAGCGCCCGTCGGCGGCCGTGATGGAATTGAGATAGCGCCCCTGCGCGTTGACGACGCGCCCGTCCTTGTAGGCGGCGCGCGAGCCTTGATAAGCCCAGCCGCCCGCGACCGTATTGACGCCGACATGCGTGTTGGCGGCGGCGATGTTCGACGCTTCCGGCGCTGCTCCGGCGAAGCCAACCGACGCGTCGAGCGCCGCCTGCTGCACGGGACTGATCGCCGCGTTGCCGCCCTTGTTCGCGCCGAGATAATCGGCGCGCTCGCGGGCGAGCAATTTGCCGTCGCGCTCCACGCCGCGCCGCGCATCCACGCGCTTCAAGCCCTCGTAATCGTCCGCGCCTTCTTTGGCTTTCTGCGTGATGATCACCTGCTCGCCCGCGATGATGGGCGCGCTCGTGCTCTGATTCTCTTTGCGCCAGACGATTGCGCCGTCAGTCGCCTTGAGCGCAAACGAAGTGCCGTCGAAACAGGTCAGATAAATCTTGTCGCCGGAGACGACCGGCGCGGAGATCACGTCGGCCGTGATGTCCTGTTGCCAGATGTGGCGACCCGTGCGCAGGTCTGCGCACAAAAGGCGGTGGCTGGTGGGCCCGCCGTGCCCGCGCTGGCCCGACGGGTAAGCGATGTAGAGCCGCCCGTTCGCAATCGCCGGTTGGCTCATCAACGGATCGCCGAGCCACTCCTGCCAGACGACCTTGCCCGTCTGCGCGTTCACGACGATGACTGTGCAACTCTCCGTGTTGAAAGCCACGTAGCTGCCTTCGGCGACGGCGGCCGTCGGGCCGTCGTCCGAAGTGTGCATCTTCCAACGCAACGCACCCGTGCGCGCGTCAAAGGCGTAGAACTCATTCGAGCCGTAGCCGCCGCCGACGAAGACTAGCCCGGCAGCGTAAGCCGGCGTCGCAATCGGGCGCTCGCCGGGGATGCGCAACGCCCAACCCTCTTTCCCATCCGACGTTTTGAAGGCGACGGGGCGCAGGTCGTGCGCCAGCGTCGGCAGCTTGACCGCGATGGCGCGGTCTAAATCGATCTGCACCTGCTTGGGCTGCGCCGGTTGTTTGTCTCCCTGCGCGACAGGGGTCGGCTTGCGCGTAGTGCCCGGCGCGCGGCGCACGGGCGAAGCAGGCGACAACAACGCCGCCGAGAGCGCGCCGACGGCGCAGGTCGCAAGCGCCACGCGGGTCAGCCAGCGTCTATTACTGTGTTGATGTTTGTGCATGACATTCCTCCTCGGCCCAAGCGGGAGACACAGAAAGGGCCGCTAACGAGTAAACGGATTTGCCGAACACGCGAGGACGACAGCGTTAGAATGTCAGTGCCTTGGAGAACTTGCAGCCGGGCCGGCCAGCGCCCCGTGTTATGGCGCTTGACCGATAGCATGAATCGTCACCTGGCACGCCTTTGTCGTGCCAGCGAACGCGCGGCGGCGGCTTTTCCCTTTCGCACGCTTTCGTGCTAACTTTTCCACTTTCATCTCGCAGCCGAAAAATTGGCTGCGCTGACAGTAGGGCGGCCAAATGATTCGACCCTTTCGCGGCAAGCATCCGCAGATTCACCCGACGGCCTACATCGCGGAGACGGCCGTCGTCATCGGCGACGTAGAGATCGGTGCGGAGTCCTCCGTCTGGTTCGGCGCGGTCGTGCGCGGCGACGTGTACTACATCCGTATCGGCGCACGCACCAACATTCAGGACGGCACGGTCATTCACGTCACCAACGGCACGCACGCGACGATCCTCGAAGACGAGGTGACGGTCGGGCACAACGCCACGCTGCACGGTTGCCACGTCGAGCGCGGTTGTCTCGTCGGCATGGGATCAATCGTGATGGACGGTGTCCGCGTCGGCGCGCAATCGCTCATCGCGGCGGGTGCGCTCGTTGCGCCCGGCACGCAGATTCCGCCGCGCTCGCTCGTCATGGGCGTGCCCGCACGGGTCAAGCGCCCGCTCACCGCTGAAGAGGTCGCCGGGCTTGACGTGTACTGGCAGAACTACATCGAATACACGAAGCAATACAAGGAAGAGTAGTCAGTCGGCAGCATGAAAAGCTGTAGCTATTGACTACTGACTACTGACTACTATTTCATGTCGAAGACACAGCCAGCGCGGGGGATGCGCGATTTCTTGCCGGCAGACGTGCGGCGGCGCGAGTACGTGATCGGCATCGTGCGCGAGGTGTACGAGCGTTACGGGTTCGAGCCGTTGGAGACGCCGGCCGTCGAGAATATCGAGACCCTGCTCGGCAAGTACGGCGAAGAGGGCAATCAACTCATCTTCAAAATCCTCAAGCGGGGCGAGCATGAGCAGACGGGCCAAGCCGACCTCGCCCTGCGTTACGACCTGACCGTGCCGCTCGCGCGTGTCGTCGCAGAGTACGGCGACAAGTTGCCGCGCTTCTTCAAGCGCTACCAGATTCAACCCGTCTGGCGCGCAGACCGTCCCGCGCGCGGCAGATTCAGAGAGTTCTATCAATGCGACGTGGACATCTGCGGCGCGCACGCTGGTGTAGTCGAAGCGGAGCTATGCGCGGCGGTCAGCGACGTGCTCGGCCAGTTGGGCTTTAACGATTTCACGATCCGTTTGAACCACCGGCAGGTCTTAGCCGCCGTGCTTGAACAGGCGGGCGTGACCGCAGACAGACAGGCGGACGCGCTCGTCGCGCTCGACAAGCTGGATAAGATCGGCCCTGAAGGTGTCGCTACAGAATTGAACGCGCGCGGCATTGACGGCGCAGCCTCTGTGCGACTGCTCCGTTTCTTCGAGGGTGTGGCGGGCATAGAAAAAGCAGCCATGCTGATGGACGTGGGCGAACCCGGCACGGAGCGTGCGGCCTTCAACGCCGACATGCTCGGCCGCTTGGTCGAGTTCATCGGGCCGCACGACGCGGGCGCGCGCGGCTGCGAAGAGTTGCGCCAGATTTTGCAGTACGCCGAAGCCGCAGGCACGGGCGCGCGCATCAAGCTCGATCCGAGCCTCGCGCGCGGGCTGTCTTACTACACGGGCGCGATTATGGAGATCAACGTGCCCGATCTCGCCGGCAGTCTCGGCGGTGGCGGGCGCTACGATAATCTGGTTGGCATGTTCTCGAAGCAGGGCATCCCCGCGTGCGGCTTCTCGCTTGGGCTTGAGCGCATCATCGTCGTGATGACGGAGCGTGAGATGTTTCCGCCCGCGCTCGTCAACACGCCGGCCGATGTGATGGTCACGATCTGGGATGAAGCCGCGACTGCGGACGCGCTCGCGCTCGCGCGTGCATTGCGCGCGGTGGGCTTGCGCGTTGACGTTTATCCGGAAGCGGACAAACTCGGCAAGCAGTTCAAGTACGCTTCAACGCGGGGCGTGCCATTCGTCGCGGTCGCCGGCCCCGACGAGCGCGCGCGCGGTGAAGTGGCCTTGAAAGATATGCGCTCCGGCGAACAGCGCACGATGGCGCGCGCCGACATCGCGCCGGCTGTGCGGGCGGCATTACAGCAGAATGTTAACGAACATGCTTGATAATCTGGGAGATTTACAACGCACACACTCGTGCGGGCAGTTGCGCGCCGAGCATGTGGGGCAGACCGTGACCTTGATGGGCTGGGTCGCGCGGCGGCGCGACTTCGGGCCGCTGACGTTCTTCGACCTGCGCGACCGCGACGGCATCACGCAGGTCGTCTTCGACGCGGAGGATGCGCCCGCCGCACACGCGAAGGCGAAGGACGTGCGCGGCGAGTATGTCATCGCCGTGACGGGCGAGGTCGTGGCGCGCGCCGAAGGGCAGCGCAACGCGAAACTGGCGACGGGCGAGGTCGAGGTGCAGGCGCGCGCGTTGTTGCTGCTAAACACGGCGAAGACTTTGCCGTTCCAACTCGAAGTCGCATCGTCGGACGGGCTGGCGAGCGAAGACCTGCGCCTCAAGTATCGTTATCTCGATCTGCGCCGGCCGCAGTTGCAGGCCAACCTGCGGCTGCGCGCGCGGGCCGTCGGCGCGATCCGCCGCTACATGGACGAGCAGGGGTTCACAGAGATTGAGACGCCCATTCTGATCAAGTCCACGCCCGAAGGCGCGCGCGATTACGTCGTGCCGTCGCGGTTGCATCACGGTAAATTCTACGCGTTGCCGCAGTCGCCGCAGTTGTTCAAGCAGTTGTGCATGATCGCGGGGCTGGATCGCTATTACCAGATTGCGCGCTGCTTCCGCGACGAAGACCTGCGCGCCGACCGCCAGCCGGAGTTTACGCAGTTAGACGTTGAGTTGAGTTTTCCGTCGCTCGAACGAATCTATGCGCTCGTCGAGGGGCTGTTCGTGCGCGTCTTCCGTGATGCGCTCGGCGTCGAACTGCCGACGCCTTTCCAGCGACTGACTTACGCCGAGGCGCTCAGCCGCTACGGCAGCGACAAGCCCGACCTGCGCTTCGGGCTGGAACTGCAAGACCTCGCGCCGGCGCTGACGGGCACAAACTTCGCGCCGTTCGCGGCGGCTTTGGCAGCGGGCGGCGCGGTGAAGGGCATCGTCGTGCGTGGCGGCGCGCACCTGTCGCGCAAGCAGTTGGACGAGTTGCAGGAGTTCGTTAAACGCTACGGCGCGGGCGCGCTCGCGTGGATCAAGTTGGGCGACGAGTTGTCTTCGTCGCTGTTGAAGGCGCTCGGCGACGAGGGCGTGCGGCGGCTCGCGCAAACGGCGGGCGCTGAAGCTGGCGCTGCCGTGTTGATCGTCGCGGGCAAGAAGGCGATGGTCGCGGCGGCCTTGGGTGCGCTGCGCAACGAGATCGCGCGGCGCGAGAAGTTGATCCCGGAAAACGTCTTCAAGCCGCTGTGGGTCACAGAGTTTCCGATGTTCGAGTATCACGAGGACGACGGGCGTTACTACGCGATGCATCATCCCTTCACGTCGCCGCTCGACGAAGACCTGCCGCATCTGGAGCGTGCGTTGACGAGCGATGAAACGCATCTGCTCGGTCAGATTCGCGCGAAGGCGTACGACGCGGTCATCAACGGCATAGAGGTCGCGGGCGGGTCAATTCGTATCCACCGGCGCGACGTGCAGCGGCTCATCTTTCAGGCGCTCGGCATGACGGAAGAGACGGCGCGCGCACGCTTCGGCTTCTTTCTCGACGCGCTCGAATACGGCACGCCGCCGCACGGCGGCATCGCCTCCGGCATCGAACGCCTGATGATGGCGATGACGCCCACCGACAATATCCGCGACGTGATGGCCTTTCCGAAGACAGCCTCGGCCGCCGACCTGATGGTTGATGCGCCGGGCACGGTTGACGTACAGCAACTCGACGAATTGAACATTCGCATCGTCGAAGAAGAAGCGTAAAGGTGTGGCCGGAAAAGGCGGTGGCTTATCATTACGCTCCGGCGTGGGCAGCTTGAAGAGATGTTCGCGCACGCGCGGGCGGCGCTGCCGGCCGAGTGTTGCGGGTTAATTGGCGGGCGTGATGCAACGGCCGAGACGATCTATCGTTTGCGCAACGTCGCGCCCGAACCGTTGACGGCTTACGAGGGCGCACCGGCCGAGTTGTTCGCGGCGCAAAGACAGATGCGGGCGCGCGGCGAGCAGTTGTTAGCCATCTATCATTCGCACCCGCAGGCGCGCGTGCCTGTGCCGTCGGAGACGGATGTGCGGCTGGCGTTCTACCCGGCGGCAGTCTATTTCATCATCGGCTTGGGCGCGGGCGTGCCGACGCTCGGCGCGTTCCGTATTTTCGAGGGCAAAAAACGCTGGGAGCGAGTAGAATACCGGCTGGCCGAAGATTGAGATTGCGGCGAACCCAACGCCCGCGTGTTTCGTAAATCCTCTTGTCATGGCAGAGAAGCGCAACAAGTACGACACAGACCCGCTCGATCCTAATTTCGTGCAGCAGACAGATGAAATCTGGGGCGCGACGCGCGCGGTCGAGCCGCGTTCGACAAACGATGTCAGCGACGCGGGCGGACAGGCGCAGGCGCGTATGTCGTCGCCGTCCGAAGCGCCGACGCAGCGCATGGACGAGAAGTTTTCGCAGTCCTACCCGTCCGTCTTCGTGCCGCCCACGTACCAACAGCCGCCGACACCGTATCAGCAACCACCGCAGTATCAGACACCGGCCCCATATCAACAGCCTTATGCGCCGACGGTCGCGGGCGCTGCGCCTGAGCGCACCATTGCCGGGCTGAATATCTCCGAGAAGTACGCGACCGTGCTCCCTTACGCGCCGCTCTACATCGGATTGGTGGCGGCGCTCATCGAACTGCTGCTCGTTCCGCGCCGCGAGGCGCGCGTGCGCTTGCACGCGGCGCAGGGGTTGGCGCTGCAACTGGCGATTCTGGCGCTCAGCTATCTCTTCACCTTTCTCGGCATCCTGACCGGCACTTGGTCGGGCGGCGGGCTGGTGCGCTTCGCCGGCTTCATCTTTCTGATCATCTCGATGATCCGCGTCTGGCAGGGCAAGGAACACCACATCGGGCCGCTGAGCGACGCGACCAAGTGGCTCAACGAACGCATTGACCCGCGCAAGTCCTAAAGCTCAACCATACAGGCACACGTTAAGTCGGCCCGCCGCCGCGCAGAGGGTTTCGCCTTCAACGCGGCGGCGTTCGACGTTCATCCCGCGCTTGCGCCGAAGCGGTTTACCTTCCGCTTACGCGGGCGATTTATGTTAATCTCGCGGCCGGCGCGCTCGTCTGGCGCGACCCTGTCCTTAGGCTTACAGCATCCGCAAATTTGCAAGGAGCGTTCTGCCTGCCCATGAGCCGCAAAATTCGTCTGTCCGCGTGCGCCCTGCTCGTCGTGCTGCAACTCTTCGGGCCGGCAACGGCGCAACGGCGCGCGGCGCGCACACGTCGCCCGCCGACTGCGCCCGTCAGCAACAGCGCCGCAATGGATGCGCGCGTGCGACAACTGGCGGACGAATACCTGCGCGGCTATTACGAGTTCAACCCGACGCAGGCGACCGTGCTCGGTCTGCATGAGTACGACGCGCAGCTTGAATCACGCAGCCCCGAGGCGGTCGCGCGCGAGGTGCGCCGCTTGCGCGCGACAGTCGCGCAGACGGCGCGCGTGGCCGAGTGGCGGCTCACACCCGAAGCGCGTTATGACTTCCTCGTGCTGCGCGCACACGCGCAGGCGCAGTTGCTCGAACTCGAAGACGTGCGCACGTGGCAGCGCGACCCGAACCTCTACAACAACCTGCTCGCCGCCAGCATAGACAACATACTCAAACGCAACTACGCGCCTGTCGAGCAGCGACTCGACGCTTTGCTGGCGCGCGAACGACAGGCGGCGCGGCTGCTCGCCGAAGCGCGCGCCAATTTGCAGAACCCGCCGCGCATCTACACCGAGACGGCCGTGGCACAGGTGAACGGCAGTCTGGACTTTTTCCAGCGCGTCGTGCCGCAGATGTTCGAGCACGCGGGCGGCGGGCGGCTCTCGGCCGCGCGCCGCGCAGAGTTTGCGACGGCGAACGATAATGTCGTGGCGGCGCTGACGGCGTACGCGGATTGGTTGCAGCGCGATCTGCTCCCGCGCTCAAACGGCGACTTCGCCATCGGCGCGGAGAACTACCGCCGGAAGCTGCTCTATGAAGAGATGGTGGACACGCCGCTCGCGCAGCTTGTCGCGGCCGGCGAGCGCGAGTTGCGTCGCACGCAGAACGAACTGCGCACGGTCGCTGAAGAGATCGCGCCGGGCCGCGACGTGCGCGACGTGTTGCGCCTGTTGGGGCGTGATCATCCATCGGCGGGCGGGCTGGTCGGCGAGACGCGTGCTGAACTTGATCGCATACGCGCCTTCGTCCGCGCGAACAATATCCTGACGCCGCCCGCGCGCGAGCACCTGCTCGTCGCCGAGACGCCCGAATATGCGCGCTCCTATTCGTTCGCTTCGATGGACGCGCCGGGCCCGTTCGAGCGCGTGGCGAGCGAGGCTTACTACTACGTGACGCCGCCCGACCCGGCGTGGGACGCGCGGCGCAGAGAGGAACATCTCAGCTTCTACAATCGCTATCAACTGCCCGTCGTCTCGATCCACGAGGTCTATCCCGGTCACTACTATCAGAGTCTCGCGCTTCCGCACACCACGTCGCGGCTGCGCGTGGCGCTTGCGGCCAACAGTTTCGTCGAAGGCTGGGCGCATTACTGCGAGCAGATGATGTTGGATGAGGGTTATGGCGGCAACAATCCGAAACTCCGACTAGCGCAGTTGCAGGCAGCGCTCACGCGGCTGTGCCGTTACCTCGTCGGTCTCAAACTGCACACGGCAGGCATGAGTTACGAGCAGGGCGTCGAGTTCTTCATGCGCGAAGGTTACATGGAACGGACGAACGCGGAGCGCGAGGCGCGCCGCGGCACGGCCGACCCGACCTATCTGGTCTACACGCTCGGCAAGATGGAGATCATGCGGCTGCGCGCGGACTACGAACGGCGCATGGGCGCAGGGTTTCGCCTCGGCGAGTTTCACGACCGCCTGCTCAGCTACGGCATGCCGCCCGTCAAGATCCTGCGGCTCGCGCTCTTAGGCGATGCGGCCGACGAAGGCG
The DNA here is from genome assembly GCA_036389375.1 of Pyrinomonadaceae bacterium. Lineage (GTDB taxonomy): Bacteria > Acidobacteriota > Blastocatellia > Pyrinomonadales > Pyrinomonadaceae > QHXQ01. The sequence goes on from DASVQA010000160.1 coordinate 32,817, forward strand.
CGGGCGCGGCGACCGGCGCAGCGACGGAAGATCAGACACGCGCGGTTGATTTCTCCGTGCTGGCGACGGGCACGATTAGCGGGCATGAGGGCGGCCGGGTGGTCGAGTTGATCACGAACGCGGCCGACTGGCAGCGCGTGTGGAACGTAATCGGCGGGCGGGTCGCGCCGGACGTGAATTTCACGACGCAGGCGGTCGTGGTCGTCTTTGAGGGGCAACACCCGACGGGCGGTTATGCCGTCTCCATTAGTGGCATCCGGCGCGATGGCACTGTGCTTGCTGTCAGTGTTGAGGAGCGCCGGCCTGCGTCCGGTGATATTACAACGCATGTCGTCACATCGCCTTTTATGGCCGTGACGATTCCGCGCCCGGTGGCGGGCACAACGGTGCGTCTGGCTGAAACGGCCGATGCGGGCGCAATTGAGCAACAGCCGAGAGCGCCGCGCCGAAGAACGGTTTACGGGCGCAGGCGGCGGCGTTATTGAGCCGGGCGGGCGGTGCGAGAGAATTGAAACAACATCGCAACAATGTTCGGTTATTTAACGGCGCGAATGAACGATAACGCAGGTGTCGGGCACTGAATGGGGTTGAATTTCAGGTCAACGATGTCCGGTTAGGATTCATCAAAATAGAGACAGGAAATGCCGCACGATCCCCGACTGAGTGCGGCTGGTATTTGGCAAAAGTTTTTCTCTCTCCCCTGCTGCGCGGGTCTGGCAACAGCTAAAGGGTCGCGCACGTGTCGTGGATTGATCTTGAGGGGAGAGGCTTCAGACCGGAACGCGAAGCGGCCGACACCCTCTGACATTAAGGAGTAGGGTTGAGGTCGCTTTTTCGTTCTGGTCGTAGCTGATTCAAGGCGCGCATCTCGCTTGTGCGCACGTTTCGGAGGAGGGAAGAGATGAAAAGTAGTCATTATCAAGCGCGGCGTGGGAGCCGTCTGTTGGCCGGACTGTTGGCGTGCGCCATGCTCGCGCTGCCGCTCAGTGCATTGGCGGAAGCCACGCGCATTAAAGCGCCGGGCAACAGTTATAGTCCGCAGGACGACGTGAAGGTCGGCATACAGGCGGCGCAAGAGGCCGAACAGCAGTTGCCGATCCTGCGCGACGGCGAAACGACGGACTACGTCAACAGCGTCGGGCAGCGCCTCGTCCGCGCGATCCCGGAAGAGTTTCAACATCCGGAGTTTCGCTATTCGTTTCAGGTCGTGAACCAGAAAGAGATTAACGCGTTCGCGCTGCCGGGCGGGCCGATGTTCGTCAATCGCGGCATGATCGAAGCGGCGCACAACGAAGGCGAGATGGCCGGCGTGATGGCGCACGAGTTGTCGCACGTTGCGCTCAGGCACGGGACGGCGCAGGCCACGAAAGCGCAAAAGTATTCGATCCTCTCAGGGCTGGGCCAAGTCGCGGGCGCGATCATCGGTGGCGGTGTGGGCAGCGTCATCGGGCAAGGTTCGCAACTCGGCGTCGGCGTCTACTTCCTGAAGTTCAGCCGCGAGTATGAGACGCAGGCCGACGTGCTCGGCGCGCAGATCATGGCGCGCGCCGGCTACGACCCGAACGATCTGGCCAACATGTTCCGCACGATCCAGCAGCAGGGCGGCGGTGGCGGGCCGCAATTCCTGAGCGACCACCCGAACCCGGCCAATCGCTACGCGCGCATCAATCAGGAAGCGCAGTTGATCGGCACGGTGCGCAATCCGATCAGGAACACGCCGGAGTTTTCGCGCATACAATCGCGCCTGCGCGGCTCTGGTTCATACCAGACGCAGGGCACGGGCGGCACGCAATCGCAAGGCTATCCCGGCACGCGCAGCAACAATGTGCCGCGCCCGTCCACGCGCTTCCGCCAGATCAGAACCGACTGGTACACCATCTCCGTCCCCGATAACTGGCGCGACATCGGCGCACAAACTTCGGCCACGTTTGCGCCCGACGGTGCGGCCGATCAGAACGGCATCACGCACGGCGTCATCATCGGCGTTGATCAAGCGCAAACTGCTGAGTTGCGCGCCGCGACCGATCAGTACATCAACTCGCTGCTACAGGGCAACCCGTACCTGCGGCAGCAGAGCAACGGCTATTCGCGCACGACCATCTCCGGGCGCACCGCCTACGCCATGACGCTGGCGGGGCAATCGCCGGTGACAGGGCGCAACGAGCAGGTCACGGTGGTGACGACGCTGCTGCGCGATGGTCGGCTCTTTTACTTCAACGCCGTCGTCCCGCAGGACGAGGCGCGCTACTACAACAACGTGTTCAGCAACGTGCTGCGCAGCATACAGTTCTACAACCTCTAAGGCGCAGCGCAAACCAAAGGCAAAACAGGGGCGGCCGGTCAAGTGACCGGCCG
>DASVQA010000161.1:0-23242 GCA_036389375.1 Pyrinomonadaceae bacterium
AGGAGCGGAAAGGGCGGCGTCTGCCAGTGCGGCGCGCGTTCTTCGAGCAACTGGAAGGCGCGGTCGTTGTCGCCGAGCGCGGCGGCGACGAGCGCGAGGCTAAAGCGTATGCCGTCGTTCTGCTGGGCGAGTTGTTGCAACTCGGCGACGACGCGCGCTGCCTCTTCGCGGCGACCGGCGGCGGCGTAAGCGCACCCCAGTGCTTCAAGCACGGCGACGTGTCCGGCGCGGCCGGTCAAAGCGTTCGCCTTGAGCAGGAGCGCGATGGCTTCGTCGTAGCGCCCCTGCTGCTGCGCGACGAGCGCGAGCGTAAGCACGGGCTGCGTCATGGTCGGGTCGATCTCAAGCCCTTTGCGGCAGTATTCGGCGGCGCGGTCGTACTGGCGCTGCAAATAGAGTATGCGCCCGGCGTTGTAGTTGATGACGGCGGAGAGCGGATCAAGTTCGTGCGCGCGCGTGGCCTCCTGTGCGGCTTCGCCGATGCGCCCCTGTTCCAGAAGCAGGATCGAGTAACGCTGGTGCGCGGTCGCGTAGTTCGGGTTCAAGGTGAGCGCGCGCTGCAACTCGCGCTCGCCCTCTTCGTAGTTGCGCTCGTAGAAAACTTTGAGTTGCGCCATCGCGGTGTGCGCTTCGGCGAGCGTGGCGTCGAGGGCGAGCGCACGCGCGGCGGCGGCGCGCGCCTGCTCCGGCACTTCCGCGAGTGGCATGATCTGATCGTAGCCGTAGAAGCCGACGAGCGCGTAAGAGTCGGCCAGACCCGCGTAGGCGAGCGCGTAGTTTGGATCGAGTTTGACGGCTGCGCCGAAGTATTCGATGCTGCGGCGCAAGCCCTCTTCCGAACGTTTATTCCAGAAGTATAGCCCGCGCAGGTAAGCCTCGTACGCTTCGGTGTTGTTGGTGTAGCGCTTGGTCAGATTGCCTTTGGCTTCGCCCGTCAGTTGCGGCGCAAGCACCTGCGCGACCTGCGCCGAGAGCGAATCCTGCACGGTGAAGATGTCGGTGAACTGCTCGTCGAACTTGCCGGCCCAGAGCGTGCGCCCGTCGGAGAGGCGGAGCAGTTGGACGCTGACGCGCACGCGTTCGCCCGCGTGCTGCACCGTGCCGTCAAGCACGGCGTCCACGTTCAACTCGCGCCCGATGGCGAGCGGTTCATGCTCGCGCCCCGTGTACTTATAAATGGCGCTCGTCGGCAGCACGGAAAGCTGCGGCAGCTTCGAGAGCTTGATGATCGTGGCGTCGGCCATGCCGAGGCCGAGCAGTTCGTCGTTGCTCTCAGCGCCGAGCGGTTTGAAGGGCAGCACGGCGATGGACTTGATGCCGATCATCGCCCTTCGCTCGGCCGCGCGCCAGCGCCACACCACGAAGGCCACGGCGACGCACAGACCGAGCGCCATGAGCGCCAACCAGTAGAGCCATGCGCGCCGGGCTGATGCGACGTGGGCGGGCGGGGCGGCGGTGGCGGCGGCGTTCGTCGGCTGCGCGGCGAAGGGAGGCGCGACGGGCGAGAGGTGGATTCGATTCTGTAGTTGTTCGGGCGCGGCCTCGAAGTGGGCGGCAGGCTGCGTGGGCTGCTGAGAAATTAGCAAGTCGGGCGCGTCGCCGGAGCCGGCCGCTTGCGCTTCGGCCGGCGCAGGCGCTTGATCGTCCGCCGTTGCGCGCACGCGCACAGGCGCGACAAAGCGATAGCCCTGCTTGGGCACGGTCTCGATAAACGTCTGTTCGCCCGCGCCCTCGCCGAGCACCTTGCGTAGCGTGTAGATATTCTGCGAGAGGTTGCCTTCTTCGACGTAGCTGCCGGCCCAGACTTCCTGAAACAGTTCCTCTTTCGTCACCAGCCGCCCGCGCCGCGCCACCAGCGCCACCAACAACTCGAACGCCTTCGGCGTCAACTGCACCGGCGCGTCTGCGCGCCGGAGTTGTCGCTCGTGTACGTCCAGCCGGAACGAACCGAACTCGTACACCGAACCCTCTTCCGCCTTGCTCATCGCGGGCATTGAGATTTCCCTGAGATTTTTTTGAGCCTTTTTGAGCCGCTTTTAACCGATTTCTAAGCGCGCCCTGAAGACGAAACAGCGTCTTAGTTTCAAACTGGCGCTCGTGCTGTCCGGTAAAACGCGGCGGCCCGGAGGAAAGTTTCCAGGTCAGGCGGACAGACGGATGGAGCTTTTGCCGAACGCAGTTCTAATTCTTAAGAGCGCAGGGCGGCCAAAAAAGTTGCACGCCCGGCGCGCAAACGTCATCAAGCAAAAGGAGTAGGTGCGGTGCAACAAGCAAGTAGGCTGCGAGCCGAAGGGCCGGCGTTGAATCTGAAGATCAAATTCCTGCGCGAGTTGGCCGAGTCGCTCTTGGCGGAGTTGCGCAATCTGGGCGAGCCACGCGCGCTGCGGATCGAGCAGGGCATAAACCTCCACGCCGAGGTCTGCCACTTCGAGGCGGAACTGATCCGTTGCGCGCTCAACCACACGGGCGGGCATCAACTGAAGGCCGCGCGCCTGTTGGGGCTTAAAGCCACGACGCTCAACAACAAGATCAAGCAGTACAACATCCAGATCGACAAGGCGGCGGGCAGCGTCGCCGTCAGACCGCCGTCGTCGCAGCGCAAGACCGCGAAGCAGAGCGGCACGCGCAAATTCACGGGCGTCGCCGCCGGCCCGCGTAATCAGGACGCACCCGTCTACGGCTAGCGGGCGGCGCAACACGCGAGACACCGCGCGCACCGACCCGCTTTGCGCGCGCCACAAGGGTGACACACCATGAGCGCAATCAGACAACAGTTTCAACTCGTCGCGGGCGCGGTTGCCGTCACGCCCGACCCGACGACCGCCGCCGCGCCCGACGCTGCTGTGCCGGCGCACGCATTGACGGCCGGGCCGTTGCCGCTGCTGGCGACGGCGGTGGACGTGCGCGGCATCGTGCAATACCTCAGTAGGAAGCCGGGCGGCGTGACGATCAACGAAGCGGTTGATGCCGTCAAAAAACAGGTCTTCGATCCGCGCAAGGTGCTCGCCTACGAGGCGCTCGGCCTCGTCGCGCGGCACGGCGACCGGCTGAAGCTCAGCCCGCTCGGTCACGATCTGGGACGCAAACTCCAACCCGTCGCGCAGGTCTTTCGCACGCTCTTAGACAGTCAAGCGCCCTATCGCGCCGTGCTGACGTGGGCCGCCGAGCAGGAGATGGACGTGGTCGTGCAGGCGGACGCGGCCGGTTTCTGGCAGGCGCACTACCCGCACGCGCTCGCGGCGCAGGACGAGCGCGCCATCGAGGCGAGCGTCGTCTGCTTCTTCCAACTTTGCGAGGCAGCGGCGCTCGGCACGGTCGTCATGGGCAAGAAGGGACAGCCCACGCGCCTCAGGGTCGAACGCGAAGAACTGCTCGCCTATCTTGCCACAGAACCTGCGCCCGAACGGCGCGCGACCGAACCTGACCAGACGGGTCTGGACGAGCAAAGCCCGTCTGTCGCGGTCGAGCGGCGCGCGTGGCGCGGTGGGCGCGCGGCGCATGAAGACGTGCTGCGCGTCCTTATCTCACACGGGCGCGACCACACCTTGAGCGCACAGGTGCGCGCCGCGCTCGACCTAGCCGACATAGAGAGCCGCGCCAGCGAACGCAGCCCCACGCCGCGCACGCTGCCCGACGCCGCCACGCTCGCCGCGCTCCACGAATGCAACGCGGCGGTCGTCATCATCACCCGGCAGGACTGCCAGCCGACCGAGACGGGCAAGCACGTCCTGCGCGAGAGCCTGCGCAGCGAGGTCGGCGCTCTCTTTACGCTCTATCGCGGGCGCGTCGTGTGCCTGTGGGAGCGCGGCATTGTGCCGCCCGCCGAATTGCAGCCGCTCGGCGCGGGCACGTTCGAGGCGCGCGCGGAACTGGCTTGGGCGGACGTGCTGCAACTCGTCCGCGAGGTCAAGCAGTTTCGAACGGGCGCAGCCCACGCGCCCGGCGCTTAAACAGCCACTTAAGCCGAGATTGACCGCAGCCGGATAAGCCCACCAACCATACCTAGCGCGCGCGAGCGCGTCCGCTCCTAAACCGGCAAAACAGGGAGCCTGAACAAGGGAGGTTGGTCGTGAGATTTCGTTATTTCTTTATCACCTGCGCACTCTTACTCTGCGCGCGCACACCGATAGCCGCGCACGGCACTGACTTTGAAACCGAATGGGGCACGTCAGCCCCTTTCTTCGCGCCGCTGGAAATGTCCGACGCGGTTGCTTACAACGTTGCACCGCCCGTGCCGCGCCCGTCGCCGCTCGCGCTCAAGAGCAAAGACGCGACTTATCTCATGGCGTACCGCGACACGTTCAACATCCTGAGCGCGCCGGGTGCGTGTAGCAACTTCTTCGGCGGCGCGGTGGCGCGCGAAGCCTTAAACGATCTGGCCGTGCAACTGAAGCCGCGCCGGCTCGGCAATCGCAACGTCGGCATGTTGATGGACGGCGAGACCAGGATCGTCATCATGGTTTCGACGGGCCGCGCCTATCGCCTGTTCGAGCGCGCGGCGCTCAACAGCAACGGGCCGTTCTTTCGCGGCAATGAACTGCTTCACGAAACGCGCATTACAGGCATCGGCAGCTTCGCGCCCAACACAAGGGGCGCGCGCGTGCTCATACTGCTGCACGAACTCGCGCACCTGATCCGCCAAACGGACGGGCGCTGGCTCATCCCCAACGACGGCCTCGACGCCGAGCAGAGCGCCCGCAACACTGCGCTCGTCGAAGCGGCCTGCGAGGCGGAACTCAAGGCATTGGGCGAAAACTGAACAGACTTAAATTCTCTAACTCTCACTTAAGGCACAGGAGAAACCCATGCGACCCTCAAACTTTAACTTGCTCACGCGCACACTTATCGGCGCGGCGCTCGCCCTCGCGCTCGTCGGCGCGCGCCCGGCCGCCGCCACGCGCGGCCTCGCCGTCGATAGTCTCGACCCGACGTGTCAGCCCTGTCAGGACTTCTACCAGTTCGCCAACGGTGGCTGGCTCGCGCGCAACGAGATACCGGCCGCCTTTCCCTCGTGGGGCACGGCCAGCAAACTGCGCGAACAGAACAACGAGGCGCTCCACCAGATTCTCGAAGCGGCGGCGCAGAACACGAGCGCGCCCGTCGGCAGCAACGAACAGAAGATCGGCGCGTTCTACGCAAGCTGCATGGACACCGCCGCGATTGAACGGGCCGGCGCGAAACCGATTGCCGAAGATTTAGCGCGCATCGAAAAGATCAAAGACCTGCGCGCGCTGCAAACGGTGGTCGCGCGGCTGCACACTTACGGCGTGGGCGCAATGTTCGGGTTCGGCTCCGTGCCGGACTTTAAGCAGAGTTCCAACGTGATCGCCATCGTCGGGCAGGGCGGTTTGAGCTTGCCCGACCGCGACTACTACACGAAAGACGATGAGAAGTCGAAGCAGTTGCGCGCCGCGTTCGTCGCGCACGTCGGGCGTATGCTCATGCTGCTCGGCGACGACGAAGCGAAAGCGCAGGCGGGCGCGCAGGTTGTCATGAACATCGAGACGAAACTCGCGGCGCACTCGCGCGGGAGCGTCGAACTACGCGACCTCGCCGCGCAGTACCACAAGCAACCGGTCGCGGAGTTGCAAAAGACCACGCCGCATTTCATCTGGGCGGACTACTTCAAAGAAGTGGGTGCGCCGAAGTTCAACGAGTTGAACGTCTCGCATCCTGAGTTCTTCACGGCGCTCGACAAACTGCTTACGGAAGTGCCGCTCAAAGATTGGCAGACCTACCTGCGCTGGCAGTTGCTCGCGGCGGCTGCGCCCGTCCTGTCATCGAAGTTCGAGGCGGAGAGCTTCGACTTCAACAGCCGCACGCTGCAAGGCACGAAGGAGATGCAGCCGCGCTGGCGGCGCTGTGTGGCCGCGACGGACGGCAATCTCGGCGAGGCGCTGGGCGAAGCCTACGTGAAGAAGAATTTTACGCCCGCCGCCAAAGCGCGCATGCAGCAGTTGGTCAACAACCTGCTCGCCGCCCTGCGCGAAGATCTGACCACGCTCGACTGGATGAGCGACGAGACGCGCACGCGCGCCATCGCCAAACTCGACGCCTTCGTCACCAAGATCGGCTACCCCGACAAGTGGCGCGACTATACGACGCTCAAAGTTGATCGCGGCCTCTACGCCGACAACATCGTGCGCGCCGCGCAGTTTCAGAACGATTTCCAGTTGCGCCAGATCGGTCGCCCCGTTGATCGCACGCTCTGGGGCATGACGCCGCCGACCGTGAACGCCTACAACAGCCTGCTCCGCAACGAAATCGTCTTCCCCGCCGGCATCCTGCAACCGCCCTTCTTCAATGCCGATGCGGACGACGCGCTCAACTACGGCGCAATCGGCTCGGTCATCGGCCACGAGATCACGCATGGCTTCGACGACAAGGGGCGGCAGTTCGACCCGCAAGGTAACTTGACCGATTGGTGGGCGGCCGCCGATTTGCAGAAGTACATGACGCGCGCCGCATGCGTTGAGCAGCAGTTCGCGGCCTTCAAGGTTGAGGACGGGCTGAACATGAACGGCAAGCTGGTGCTCGGCGAATCAATCGCCGACCTCGGCGGCTTGAGCATCGCCTACGCGGCGTTTCAGAAGTCGCTCGCGGGCAAGGAGCGCCCGGCCGAGATCGACGGCTTCACGCCGGAGCAGCGTTTCTTCATCGGTTACGGGCAGGTCTGGGGACGCAACTACCGCCCCGAGGCCGCGCGCCTGCAAGCGCAGACCGACCCGCACCCGCTCGCCAAGTTCCGCGTCAACGGCCCGCTCGCCAACCTGCCGCAGTTCGCCGCCGCCTTCAACTGCAAACAGGGCGACCCGATGGTGCGCGCCGAGAGCGAACGCTGCCAGATTTGGTGAAGTGCCGATGAACAACTAATGAACAACTAACTATGGCTTAACTTGTGACGCCGCCGAACCCTTCCGCACGGCGTCCTTAGGCGGGGAGCGCCAACCATTCAGTCGCACTTCATCCGTCATCCGCGACTGCGGCGCTCCCCGTTCTTCCATGTCTACTTGGCGTCAATCTCCTCTGCGCGCGGCAACTTTAATGGCCGGCGTCTGCACCGGAACATTCCAGCCGGAGAGGGTGAGCGTCGGTTTCATGCCGTGCAGGTCTTTGACCTGATAGGTGGCGGTCAGTTCGCGTTGCTCACCGGGGAGCAGCGAGAGGTAGTTGTCCTGCCAGATGATGGGCAGGATGTCTTCGCCGTCTGTGGCGCGCGTGAGGTGTAGGCGGACGAAGAAGGCGAGCGTGGGCGAAGGATTTGCGAGGCGGACGTGGAGCGTCTCGGTTGCGCCGCGCCGTTCGGTGCGGGCGTCGGTGTCGAGTTGGGCGGGCGGGAGATTTTTGAGGGCGGTCAGGTCTGCGTGGGCGGTGAGGGGCGTGTAGTACCAAGTTGAATGGGGCCAGTCGAAGGCGTCGGGTTTGGTGGAGAGCCAGTAGAGATTGTCGCTGATGAGTTGTCCGGCCTCGTCTTGGAGCGTGAGCTTGATGAAGTAAGTCGTGCTGAGGCGCGGCAGTTGCGGGATGAGGAAAGCGGGGCGGCTGGTGTCGGGCGCAATGTCGAGGCGTTCGGTGCGCGTGAATTGTTCGCTAAGGTCTAGGTTGCGGACGCTCGCGGTGAGGCGCAAGGAGCGGAGCGGCGCGCCGGTCGTGTTGACGACGACGACGGAGCGGTCGTCGTAGGAGTATTGGACGTGGACGGGTTCGCACGCCTTCTTCGTGCCGAAATAGCCACCGGCGGGGAGCAGGTAGTAGTCATAGAGATGCCAGATGATCGAGGGCCAAGCGTTGTTGAGCATCCATTGGACGACGCCGCCCGCGTCGGCGCGATTGCGCGCGTAGGCTTCAAACATGGCGCGCTCGCCTTCGTAGCTCATCAGTTGCGCCTTGGTGACGTAATCTTCGAGCGAAGCGGGCGGGCCGTAGCGCGCCGTCATGGCGTCGTTGAAAATCTTGAGCGTCTTGAACTGCCCGCCGCCCGCGTGGTAGAGCCATACGTCGTCAACGGGCCAGAGATGATCAGCGGGCAACATCTTGCGCAGACTGCTGACGGGCGGGATCGCCGGCCCCGGACTCGTCTCGGTGTTGAAGCCGTGCGCGCCGCCATGCTCCGTGTCGCTCAGCCAGTAGGCGGGCGGAACCCAGTCGTAAGGCCCGCTCATCTTCACGCCGGAAGGGCCGCTCACCTGGGTCGGCTTCGCGGCGGCGGACGAGAGATAAGGATTCGGCCACTGGCATGATTGCAGCACGCTGATGTAGCGCTGTTCAACTTCGGCGGGCGGCGGGCCGTCGCTCGCGTTGAGCCACATGAGCAGGCTCGGATGATTGCGTAGCCGCATGATCTGATCGCGCTGCGAGGCGGCGGCCACGGCCGCATCTTCCGCGTCCCACTTGTCCCACTGCTCCCACTGATCGCAGCAGCACCAACCGGCGATGACGAGCAACCCCGCGCGGTCGGCCACGTCGAACAGGTGCTCAAACTCAAGCTTGCCTTCGAGCCGAATGGCGTTGAGACCCATGTCGCGGACGTAGGCTAGCTCGGCCTCCATGCGGGCGGGATCGTGCCGCAGCATCGCATCCGGCGACCACCCGCCGCCGCGCACCAGCACGCGCCGGCCGTTGACGCGAAAGAAGCGATGATTGCGCGCGTCCAACTCCGATGTGATCTCGCGTATGCCGAACTGCACCGTCTGTGCGTCGGAGATTGCGCCCTCGGTGACAAACTCCATGTGCAGGTCGTAGAGATGCTGCGCGCCCATGCCGGCGGGCCACCACAGACGCGGCGCTTTGACGTTGAGTTGCGGGCAGGTTGCGGGCGTGAACGAGACGGCTCTGGTTTCGCGGGGCGCGAGCGTGACCGTCTGTTGAAAGGTGGTGCGCTCGAACCGGCCGCGCAAGCTGCCCGTCACCGTCTTGTCGGTCGCGTTGCGCAGTTCGGCGTTGACCGTCAGTTGCGCCGTGTCGCGCGCGCCCTGCGCGAAGTGCGTGACGACCTGTGGATAGCGCACAGAGACGGGGCCGCTTGTCGTGACGTAAACCTCGCGCCACAGCCCCATGTTCTTGTCGGGCGGCGTGGGATTCCAGTCCACCCAGTTGATGCCTAAGTCGTCCGGCTGCTGCGCGGAGATTTCCAGCGCAAGCGCGTTGCGTTGACCCGCGCGCACGAAGTCCGTGACGTTGAACTCGTAGGTGCGATACGCGCCCGCCACCTGCTTGCGGTCGGCCAGCTTTCGGCCGTTGAGCCAGATGTGCGCGCGATAGTTGATGCCGTCGAAGTGCAGCCACACAGTCTGCCCAGCGGCGCTGCGCGGCAACTCGAACTCGGTGCGATACCACCACGCCGCGCGAAACGGGCTATCGTCCGGCATCGGCAGCTTCGAGAAGATCGCACCGATCTTGTAGTCTGCGCCGGGCAAGCCGCGCATGTTCATGCCGAAATATGGATCGGGATAGACCTTGGCCGCGACGAGCGCCGCCACGACGGTCGCGGGCACTGTCGCCGGATACCAACCCGGCGTCGGAAACTCTTGCTGCGAGATAGCGTCGCCCTGTGCCTTCACCTGCGCGGCCGATTGAATCCGCCAGTTCTCGGCCAGCGGCCACCTGATCTGGCCAGACACGTTAACGCTGAGCAGCAAGACGACGACGCAGAGCGATAATCTCATCATTGCGATCTCCATAACGCGCGCTTTTTATCCGCGCGCAAACGGCCAGCGCGCCGCGTGCCAAGACCAGACGAGGAAGAACAACCCGCCCAACGCGAGCAGCCCCAACCCGAAGGCGATGATGCGCCAGTCGGTCGTGGCGAAGATAAAGAGCCAGCCCAGCAGGGCCACGAAACTTGGGAGCGGGTAAAACCAGATGCGAAACGGGCGCGGCAGGTCGGGCCGCCGACGGCGGAGCAGTTCGACGGCGACGATCTGCCCGACGAACTGCACGAGGATGCGCGTCGCCACGAGCGCGGCGATCACCGTGTCGAGCGCGAAGCGACAGCAGATGATGGCGACCGCGCCGACGACGAGCAGCGAAACGTAAGGGAACTGCCCGCGCGGGTGCAGGCGCGCAAAGAGCTTGAAGAAGTAGCCGTCCTGCGCCGCCGCGTAAGGGATGCGCGAGTAGCCCAGCAGCAGCGCGAAGACCGAGCCGAACGCCGTCCAGAGCACCATCACGGTAAAGGCGGTGGCGATCTTGGGCCCGTAAATTTTCTCCATGAATAGCGAGACGATGAAGTTTGCTTCCGCGTGCGCGTCCGCCGGGACGAACTCGCGCCACGGCACGACGCCGACGAGCGACAGGTTGATGGCGAAGTAGAGCAACGCAACTGCCAGCACGCTGATGATGATCGAACGCGGGATGACGCGGCCGGGGTCTTTCACTTCGTCGCCGATGTAGCACACGTCGTAGTAGCCGAGATAGTCATAGACGCCGATGCTCGATGCGAGGCCGAGACCGAAGAGGAAGCCGCGCGTGAGTTTGAATGCGCCGGGCGGAAAATCGAAGGCGAGTTGCGGGTTGAGATGGAGCGCGCCCGTGATGATGACGGCGAGCGTCGTCATGAGCGTGCCGACCCACAGGCTGACGGTGATCTTGCCGATGGAGGTGATGCGCCGGTAGAGCAGCACGATGTTGACGACGCCGACGCTCGCCGCCAAAAGCGCCGTCTGCCACGCCGTCATGCCGCGCCAGACGTAAGTGGCGTAGCGGGCGAAGCCGATGTAGCCGGACGCGATCTCAAGCGGCCCGCTCAGGATGAACTGCCAGATGAAGAGGAACGCCAGCAGCCGGCCCCACGTCTCGCGCCCGTATGCTTCGCGCAGGTAGAGATACGTGCCGCCCGAACCGGGCAGCGCCGCGCCCAACTCGCTCCAAACCAGACCGTCTGGGATGACTATCGCCACGCCGACGAGCCAGCCGAGCATCGCCTGCGGCCCGCCAAGCGCCGTCATGAGCAGCGGAATCGTGATGAACGGCCCGATGCCGATCATGTTCGACATGTTGAGGGCCGTCGCCTGTAACAGACCGAAGCGGCGGAGCAGGTGCGCGCGCGCTTGCGGCTGGACGAGTTCGGATGACATCCGCATCTTCCACGCGATACGTATTGACCGAGCGTTGCGGAGTTTACCTCAACGGCGCTTGCGGCGGCGGCAGTTTTTCTGACCGGCGCGGGCGCGATTTTCTATTTTTACGCGGCGGAAACGTGTGCTAGTCTGTCGCCGCCATGAAGCAGAGACGACCGCAGCACGACCGCCGTCTCGTTATTCCCGGACAAGCACGTTGCCATTAAGCCAGAGGGCCAGTCCTCACGGACGGACGCCCGCGCGCGGCACATGCAGCGAACGAATATGCCCGGCGCACCGGCGCAGGCAAGGAGCAGTAAACGTTCCATGACGGACAAGAAAAGTTGGGGCTCAACCGTCGCCGGCTGGTTCATCGAGCGCGACGAGGATGCAAGCGCGCCCGCCGCGCCGGAAGAGATGAGTGCGGACGAAGCCGAGGCGCTCATCCGGGCCGCGAGCGGTGGCACACAGAGCGCGGGCGAAGCTTACACCGCACCGTCGCCCACGCAGACCGTCTTTCAGTCCGCCCCGCCGCCACCTACCGGCGGGCAGGTTGATTTCGAGGCCGTCTTTAACGCGGCGGGCGTGGATACGGAGGAGCGCGCGCGCGTGGCGCGCACCGTCGAGCTATTAAAGAGTCTGCCGGCGGGCACGGATGCGGGCGTGAAAAAGCAGATCGTCGAAGCCTCTTTGAAGGCCTTCGGCGTACCGATTGAAAAGATCATCGAAGCGGCGGTCGAAGAGATACAGGCGCTCGACGGCTACACGCGCAACGCCGCGACGGACAACGAGACGCTGATGCAGGAATCGGACGCGCGCATCAAGCAGTATGAAGAAGAGATCAGGAACATTCGCGCCATCATGCAGCAGAGCGTCACGGAATTGCAGGCGGTGATCAAGGTCTGCAACGACAAGAAGCTTGAAGTGCAGCAAGTCCTTGAGTTCTTCGGGCAGGCGAAGGTGGCGCAGGTGGTGAAGGATTCGCCCAAACTCCACGACCCGGCCGCTCCGGCTAACCCTCCGGCGAGTTGAAGAAAGGATCACACACATGTTCAAACGTCTGGCCAATCTCTGGCGCGGTTTCCTGTCGCTCTGGATTTCCGACATCGAAAAGGAACACCCCGAGATCGCCTACGAAAACGCCATCAACTCGATGGTGGAAAAATATTCAAAACTCAAGACCGCCACGGCCGCCATCATCCGTCGCCGCGAAGAATTAGACGACCGCTTCAAACGCGCGAACGCCGAATTACAGCAGACGGAAGCGGAACTCGATACGGCGGTCACGACCGGGCAGGACGATCTGGCCGTCATCCTGATTCAGAAGAAGAACCAGTTGACGACCGACGTGGCGGAACTCAAAACCGAGATGGAGACGGCGCGCAGCGATGCCGACTCGGCCAAGTCGTCGCTCCTCAGCGTGCAGACCGAGATCAGGAAGTTGCAGAGCGAGCGCGATTCGATGCTGGCCAAGATGCAGTCGGCGCAGGCGCGCATCAAGGTGCAGGAGCAACTCGACGGCCTGTCGGTGGACGCCGAAGTGAAGGCGCTCGACAACGTGCGCCAGCACATCAAGACGACCATCGCCGAAGCCAACCTCGGCAAAGAACTCTCCGAGTCGTCGCTCGACGCGCGTCTCGCCGCGCTGCGCAACCAGACCGGCGACGTAACTGCCCGCCAACAGTTGGCCGAACTCAAAGCCAAAAAGACCGCGCAGCAGAACGCTCAGGGAAACAAGACGATGTAAAAATAGTGCTGAGTCCTGAGTCCTGAGCAAAGGCAAGTTGTTTTTTTACTCAGGACTCAGGACTCAGGACTCAGCACTTCCATTGAGAGGCTACTTTATGAGACTGACTCCGTTAGCGAAGGGTTTCATTGCGGTTGTCGTACTTGCGGTGCTGGGCTTTGCGACGTGGCACTACAAGGGCGATGCGATCAAGCAGTGGGCCGGCGGCGAGAAGACGGCCGAAGGCGGCGACAACAAGGGCGACTTTGACAAGTTGAAGGGCGGCCCCGACGACCCGGCGCGCGGCGTCGGTTCGACCGGCGTGAGCGCGACGAACGTGGGCAATGGGCGTTTGAACCGCCCGCTCGTCGTCGGCATCAACACGTGGGCCGGTCATGCGCCCGGCCTCGTCTTCAACAACGGCATGGAGCCGAGCGGCGGCTCGCTCTACAAGCGCAAGTTCGGCCTCGACGTGAAGTTCGTGCTGCTGGAAGACCCGGCGGCCAAACTCGCCGCCTTCCGCAGCGGCCAAGTGGACATCATGTGGAACACGGTGGACAACTGGGCGCGCGAAGCCTCGATCCTCGCCGAACAGAACCAGCAGGCCAAATCCATCCTGATGCAGGACTGGTCGCGCGGCGGCGACGGCATCGCTTCGCTCGCGTCAATCAGATCGGTCGAAGATTTGAAGGGCCATAAGATCGCCTGCACGCAGTTTACGCCGTCCCACTTCCTGCTGCTCTACCTGCTCGCGCAATCGGGGCTGACGCCCGACGAGCGCGCCGCCGTCGAGAAGAACATCATCTTCACGACCGACGCGCCCTCGGCCGCCGCCGCCTTCAAAGCGGGCCAAGTGGACGCCGCCGTGACGTGGGAGCCTGACCTCTCGGCCGCCGTCTCGGCGCGCGGCGATCAGGCGCGCGTGCTCGTCTCCACGCAGGCCGCGACCAACATCATCGCCGACACGCTCTGCGCGCGGCAGGACTTGATCGATAAAGCGCCGGAAACCGTCCGCGATTTCGTCCACGGCTGGCTCGACGGCATCGAGATGATCAAGAGCGATCCGAACGGCTCTTATGAGATCGTGGCTAAGGCTTTGAAACTCGACACCGACACCGTCTCCGGCATGTTGTCCGGCCTCAAGCTCACGCCCTACGCCGACAACGCGCAGTTCTACGGGCTGACCGGCGGCAAGGCGCATTACGAGACCCTCTTTGATACGGCGTTCGTCATCTGGCGCAAGAAGGGTTTGGTGACGAAGGTGGTGGATGCGCGCAACTGGGCGGACACGCGCTTCATACAGGCGCTCGCCGCCAGTTATCCGGGCCAGAAGGTAGAGGAAGCGCAGGTCGTCGCGCGCGCGCCTTCGGAGAAGGACATTCCGATCCTGCATCAGCAGATACAGATTCAGTTCACACCCGGCTCGGACGAGATCATGTCCGGCTCTTATCTGCTGCTTGACAAACTCGGCGAGACGATGACCTCGTTCGGCAACACCGTCCTGCGCGTCGAAGGCAACACGGACAATACGGGTTCGCCGACCGGCAACATGACGCTCTCCGAACGGCGCGCGCTCTCGGTCAAGAACTACATCGTCAAAAACTTCCCCAACATTCCGCCGACCCGCTTCCAGACCATCGGACGCGGCGCAACCAACCCGGTCGCCGAGAACACCACCGAGGCCGGGCGGCAACAGAACCGCCGCACCGACATCAAGGTGATCTTGGCTACACAGTGAGGGAAGGGCTGAGGGCTGAAGAAGAACTGCACAACTTGAGTGCTGTTCTATTCAGCCCTCGGCCCTCATCTTTATGCCGCGACGCAAAAGCAGCCTCTTCTCCATTCGTTCGCCGCTGCCGAAACGGACAGCGTTTCTGCTCGGCTTCGTAGCCCCGGCACTGGTGCTGGGCGCTTGGTGTCTGGTCTCTTACGGGCATCTCGTGCAGCCCGATTTTCTGCCGACGCCGACCGAAGTTCTGCGCGGCACGCTGCAACTCTTTATCCAGTATGATCTGACGCAGGCCATTCTCATCTCGACGCGCCGCATCGCGCTCGCGTTCCTGCTCGCGTCGGCGCTCGCTTTGCCGCTCGGCGTCTTGATGGGCGCGTTCGATCCGATCAACCGCTTCTTTGAGCCGATCATGGCCCCGCTCAGGTACATGCCGATCTCGGCTTTCATCCCGCTCTTGATCCTGTGGTTCGGGATTTACGAAAAACAGAAGATCGCGTTCCTCTTTCTCGGCGTCTTCGTCTATCTGCTGCCGGTCGTCGTCTCTTCGATCCGGCTCGTGCCCGAAGAGTTGGTGCAGACGGCTTTGACGCTCGGCGCGACGAGGTTTCAGGTGATCCGCACGGTGCTGCTGCCGGCGGCGCTGCCGGAGATCTTCGACAGCTTCCGCGTCATGAACGCGATTGCGTGGACTTATGTGATCCTCGCCGAAGCGGTCAACCCGGAGCACGGGCTGGGCTACATGGTCGAACTGGCGCGCACGCACCAGAAGGCTTCATGGTCGTTTGCCGGTCTGATCGTCATCGGCGGCATCGGCCTCTTAACAGACTTTCTGATCCGCGCGCTCTCGAGCGTGCTGTTTCGCTGGCGCGAAACCTCTTAACTTCAAGCCCACATGGTTGACAAGGAAGCACCCACAGCACTACCGCAAGCAGGCGAACCCGGCACGATTGCCGTCACCGTCGAGCGCCGCACGGAGCACGTCACCTATCATCCCGATCAGTCGGGCGCGCCGCCCAAGCTGCGCGTCTCGAACCTGAGCGTCACCTACATTGACCGCAAGGGCAATCGCACCGAGGCCGTGCGCGATGTGTCGTTCGACGTGTACGACAAACCGGACTCCGGCGAGGTCGTCGTCTTCCTCGGCCCTTCGGGCTGCGGCAAGTCCACGATCCTGAAAGCGGTCGCGGGCCTTTTGCCGCCGACCGAGGGCGAGGTCTTGGTGGACGGCCGGATGGTTGACGATGTCGGGCGTGATCGCGGCATGGTCTTTCAAACTTACACGTCGTTCGGTTGGCTGACGGTGCGCGAGAACGTCGAATACGGACTGCGCTTGCAGGGCATGGAGCGGGCTAAGCGCCGCGAAATCTCGGACAAGATTTTGCAGCAGGTGGGGCTGGCGGATTTCGCCGGGCGCTACCCGAAAGATCTATCCGGCGGCATGAAGCAGCGCGTGGCGATTGCGCGCACGCTGGTCAATAATCCGCGCGTCGTCCTGATGGACGAGCCGTTCGGCGCGCTCGACCCGCAGACGCGCTGGGGCATGCAGAGTCTGCTGCTCGACGTGTCCCGCGCCGAAAACAACACGATTCTCTTCGTCACGCACGACGTATCGGAAGCCGTCTATCTGGCCGACACGATCTACGTCCTCTCCGCGCGCCCCGCCCGCATCCTCCATCAAGTGGACGTGCCCGCCTTCCCCGTCCACGACATGGCGCTCAAATCCGCGCCCGAATTTCGCGCCGTCGAAAAGCGATTGCTCGATCTCATTTACGCGCCGAAGTAGCCGGGCAGGCGTGTACGTGGTCTGCCCGGCAATGCTGTTAGAATAGGAAGCGTTATGAAATATCTGCTCCTACTGTTCGGGACAATGCTGCTCGGCACGTCAGTCCTGTCGGCCCAGACCAAGACGGATCGTGCAAGCGCAGGTTTAATCGGCCCCGTACGCTCTGTGCGCGTTGAGGCGGCGAAGATGACCAGCAGCAGCGCGGGGCAGTTGGTTGAGGGCGCGCGCTTGCCCGTTGCGGCGACCGCCTACGACGAGCAAGGCAACGTTACCGAGCAGAGTTTTTTCAGCCCGGACGGCACGCTCAGGCAGAAGATTGGCTGGCAGCACACCTATGACGCGGCCGGGCGTGAAGTGGAAACGATTTACTTAAATGATAAAGGCCTGCCGACGAGCAAAGCTGTATTCACTTACGATGAGCAAGGGCGCTTGACGGAGATGACACTCTACAATCCGAACGGAGCCGTCAACCACGTCCGGCGGTACACATACGACGAGCAAGGAAATAAAATCCGCGAAATACACCGAAACCAAGATGGCACGGCGCGCACCAGCATGAGCTATCTTTATGATGCCCGCGCCCGGCTGACAGAAACGAACATCAACAAGCCCGATGGGACGCTCATTAACCGGAACGCATACACTTATGACGAGCAAGGCCGAGAGAGCGGCTGGACTAATTATGCCGGCGACGGTACGCCGAGGCTCGGCGTCAAGCGCACCTACGACGACAGCGGCAACCTGATAGAGATATTAAACTACGCGCACGGCAATCTGAGCAGCCGCGAGACTTTGACCTACGAGCTTGACGCACGCGGCAACTGGATTAAATGTAAAGTTGAGCGCGAGGCGAAAGGCGCAGGCCGGTCGCAGCCGGAATTTGAAGTTCGCTACCGCACCATTACTTACTTTTAGGTTCAGACCACGTGTCGGGCAAACGACGCGCAACGCACCTATCCGCCACTATGGGCACGACCGGAAAGCAGCAAGTGACGCCGCCGCGCACGTCTACGACGCCGCAGCAGCAACAGCGCACGCCGGTCAACACGAAGGCGTTGCGCGCGGATTCGTTTGCGGCCAGTAAGGCCTATCTGCGGCACGCGACCGACAAGCCGTATTTGAAGGCCGCGTTCGCTAATCCTTACAACTTGTCGCTGTTCTTAGGGGGCTTGGCTGCGTCGGGGTTAACGCTTAGTCCGTTTCTCGCCGTCATGGTCATCTGCCTCGAAGTGTTGTGGCTGGTGTTTGCGCCCGGCTCGAAGCTGTTGCAGCAGACGTTGTGGGATCCGCAGTTCGACAAAGAGCAACAGGCGCGCGCCGCCGCCGCCCGCGCGGCTCGTTTGCAGGGGTTGGCGGATTACGACCGCCAGCGCGTCGAAAATTTGCTCGCGCGGCAGCAGGAGATCAATCAACTGGCGGCGCAGAACCCATCGTTTACGGGCGAGTTGCTGCGTACCGAGGTGGGGAAGACAGATCGTCTGGTCGAAGCGTTCATTGACATGGCGGTGACGTGCGGGCGCTACGAGCGTTATCTGGAATCGGTCGATCTCGCAGAACTTGAGCGCGACCGGCAGCGTTGGGAGCGGACAGTGAAGAAGGGTGCGCCGGACGACGAGGAGACGAAGATCGCGCGCAAGAATCTCGCCATCATTCTGAAGCGGCTCGACAAGGTGAAGGAGATACACCACTACCTGATGGTGGCGCGCGGGCAGCTTGACCTGATCGAGAACTCGTTCCAACTGATCGCCGATCAGATCGTCACGATGCAGTCGCCGCAGGAGTTGTCCGGGCAGTTGGACGAACTGTTGGACGGCGTCGAATCCATCAAGCAGACGGCCCTCGATACGGAGCGATTGTTGAATCCGTTGGGCCTCAGTGAGTTTTAGCTTATGAGCGAAGCACGTTTGCTGCCCGTGTGGGCTGAAGATTTGCGCCGCCGTTATCTGCGCGGCGAGGCTTCGATGTTCGTGCTGCACGGGAACGTCTACGACGTGGTCATCCAGCAGAAGCTGATGCTGTCGCTGACGGAGTTTCTGACGGACGTGCTGCTCAAGGAGTCGAAGGATACGGTCGCGGTCTACAACGTGGCGACGGGAGTGCGTTTCGCCAAACGCGCCGCCGACGTGACGAACATCGAAGATCTGATCCTTGCGCCCGACAAGGGGCGCGTCTTTGCCGCGCTGGAAAGATTATTGATCAGCGCGACGAAGACGGCGCTCATCATCGAGTATGCCGAAGTGGTCGCGCCCGCCGGCGACCCGTCGTTTCAGGGCGACGCGGATCGCGCGGCGATTGTGACGCTGCATCGCTGGTCGGCGCTGCCGGAGATCGAGCGCGGCGATAACGTCGTGCTGCTCATCGCGGAAAATCTGACCGACCTGTCGCCGAAGCTCGTCTCGAATCCAAAGGTCGCGGTGGTCGAAGTGCCGATGCCGGATCAGGAGACGCGCAAGAGCGCCGCGCTGTTGGCCGATGCGCGCCTGACCGAGCGCGATGCCGCACGCTACGCCGACATCACCGCCGGACTGAAAGCCATCCAGATTTCGTCCATCCTCACGCCGCCACCACCGGCCGCAGAAGAGACGGCCGCGCGCGAGGCGTTCATCGTCAGTCTGCTCGGCGGCGGCGCGGACGCGAGCGAGCGCGCGCACAAACTCGCTGCGTTGACCGCCGACATGACGCGCGACGAGATCAAGAAACTGCTTGCGCCGACGGCCGCCGCGCCGGCTGACGATGACAAGCTGCCGAGTCCGGCCGAGCGCGCGCGTAAGGAGACGGATCGTTTGATCGCCACGCGCAAGCGCGAGATTCTGGAACGCGAGTGCTTCGGCCTGGTCGAGTTCGTCGAACCGGCGCACGGCTTTGAGGTCGTCGGCGGGATGGAGGAGGTCAAAAAAGACCTGCTGGTGATCGCCGACTCGATCCGCGAAGGGCGCACGAGCCGCGTGCCGATGGGCATACTGTTTACGGGGCCGATGGGCACGGGCAAGACGTTCGTCGCGGAAGCGTTCGCCAAAGAGTGCGGGCTGACGGCCATCAAGTTGAAGAACTTTCGCTCGAAGTGGGTGGGCGCAACGGAAGGGAATCTGGAAAAGATTCTGAACGTCATCAAAGCCATCGGTCAGGTCGTCGTCATTATTGACGAGGGCGACCGTGCGTTCGGCAACACGGATGGCGAAGGCGACGGCGGCACGTCCTCGCGCGTGATCGCGCGCATCAAGGAGTTCATGTCCGACACGTCGAATCGCGGGCGCATCCTCTTTCTCGTGATGACGAATCGCCCCGACAAGTTAGACGTGGACTTGAAACGCGCCGGGCGGCTCGACCGCAAGATTCCGTTTCTCTACGCGCAGACGCCCGAAGAAGTAGAAATGATCGCGCGCGCGCTCGTCCGGAAGAACAAGATTGACACGCAGGTTGACTTCACCACGATCCGCGACGGCTTTGCCACCAAACTCGTCGGCTACAGCAACGCCGACATCGAAGCCGTCCTCCTCATGGCGAACGACGACGCCGCGCGCGAAGCGGGCACGGCCGCGCCCGTCACGGCCGAACACTTGCAGCGCGCCGCCTCGGATTATTTCCCCAGCCGCGACGTGGAACTGCTCGAATACATGGAACTGCTCGCCGTCTTTGAAGCTTCCAGCCGCCGCCTGCTCCCCGCCAAGTACGCCGCCATCACGCCCGAAGAACTAGACGCGCGCCTGCGGGCCCTGCGCGCCCTCGTCGGCGGCCGGCGCTAAGCCAGGCCATCAACTGTCGGCAAAAACTGCGGCGGCTGTCGTAGCTTCGTCGCCTGCTCGAAGGCGTAAGCGTATTTGATGAGCTTCGGCTCGCTCCACGCGCCCGCGAAGAAGGAGAGGCCGACGGGCAGACCGTGCACGTAACCGGCGGGCACGGTGATGTGCGGGTAGCCGGCGACGGCCGAGGCGGTCGAATAACCGCCGGTGAAGTGATCGCCGTTCAACAGGTCGGTCGGCCAGGTAGGGCCGCCGGTGGGCGCGATGAGCGCGTCGAGGCGAAACTTGGCGAGCGTCGCATCTATGCCTTCGGTGCGCGACAGGCGATGATTCTTGGCGAGCGCCAGCACGTAATCTTTACTCGTCAGCGGCCCCTTAGCCTGCGCGCGGATCATCAACTCCTGACCGAAATAGGGCATCTCTTCGGCCCGGTGCTGGTTGTTGAACTCTATGATCTCTGCGAGCGTACGGACGGGCGCGCCTGGGCCAAGCCCGGCGAGATACTTGTTAAGATCGGCCTTGAACTCGTAGAGCAGCACCTCAAGCTCGGTGTCGTCGAACTTGCCGGTCGTGGCAATGTCGGCCGGGTCAACGATGGTCGCGCCCTGTCGCTTCAATTCCGCGATGGCTTCGTTCATCAACACGTCCACCGCGTCGCTGAAGCCGAAATGTTTGCGCGCCACGCCGATGCGTGCGCCGCGCAGACCATTGGCATCGAGAAACTTTGTGTAGTCGGCTTGCGCCTTGCCGTTACTTGCGGCCGTCGCGGGGTCGCGCGGGTCGCTGCCCGCGAGGGCGGAGAGCAGCACGGCGGCATCCGCGACGGTGCGCGCCATCGGCCCCGCCGTGTCCTGACTGTGCGCGATGGGGATGATGCCGGCGCGGCTGATGAGTCCGAGCGTGGGCTTTAGACCGACGAGCGAGCAGGCGGACGAGGGACAGACCACCGAGCCGTCCGTCTCCGTGCCGACGGCGACGGCGCAGAGACTCGCCGCGACGGCCGCGCCGGAGCCGGAACTTGAGCCGCACGGATTACGATCCAGCACGTAAGGGTTGCGCGTCTGTCGCCCGCGCCCGCTCCAACCGCTCGAAGCGTGCGTCGAACGGAAGTTGGCCCACTCGCTCAGGTTAGTCTTGCCGAGAATGACTGCGCCTGCGGCGCGCAGGCGTTCGGCCACGAACGCGTCGCGCAGCGGTCGAGCATCAACCAGCGCGAGCGAGCCGGCGGTGGTCTTCATGCGGTCGTGCGTGTCTATGTTGTCTTTGATGAGGACGGGGACGCCGTGCAGCGCCCCGCGCACATGCCCGCTTTTACGTTCGCGGTCGAGCGCATCGGCGATCTGTTCGGCCTCGGGGTTGAGTTCGATGACGGAGTTCACGGCGGGGCCGCCTTTGTCCACGTCCGCGATGCGCTCAAGATATTTTCTGACGAGTTCGCGCGCCGTCCACTTGCCCGCCTGCATCCCCGCCTGCAACTCCGCAACCGTCACCTCTTCCAACTCGAACGACTTCACGACCGGCGCGGCCGCCGCCGGGTCGGCTGTGCGCGCTAAGATCGGGGCGACGTAGGCGAGCGTGCCGGCCAGCGCGCCGCCGTGCAGAAATTTGCGCCGGCCCAGCTTCTTCTGCTTAAGATTTGCCTTTCTACTTTGCGTCATCGTTTCTATGCTCCTGAGTGGGGCGTTACAAAAATAGCGACTGTGCAACAAATTCTTCCGGCGCACGTATCAACGACCGCACATGACCCGCGCGCGGGCAAACGGCGGAGAATCGAGTTGATATGCCGACGCAGATCACACAGATTGACGATCAGGACGGCGCGCACACGACGCTGCGCATCGCCGGCTCACTCACGCTTGCGGACGCCGAACTGCTCGCGCGCATCTGCGCCGCGCTGCACGACGAGCGCGCCACAGAGATCACGCTCGACCTCTCCGACCTGAGCTTCCTCGACAGCGAATCTGCGGCCGTCCTCGCGCAATTGAAACGACAGTATGGCGTCGCGCTCGACGGCGTCCACCTGTTCGTCCAGCAGGTAATTGATCAGACGGAGCAAGGGCAGAGCTAATATCTCCGTCTAACGCCGCGCCCTTGCGCCTTAAACTCGGCGGCTTACTTCGGCGGCGGCAACAATTCCTCACGCGGCGGCACAAGGCCCAACTGCTGAAACAACCCCAGCGACTCGACCAGCACCCAGTCTTCAACGATCCGCCCGCCCGCGATGCGCTGGCTGATGAACATACGCACGGAGACTTCCCGGCCCGTCGGCGCAACGCCCAGCCACGTGGCGCTATGTGTGCCGCGCATGGTGCAGCGCGTGACGACCATGTCGGCTTCAGCGATCATCTGCTCGATGTCGAAGCGCAGGTCTGGAAAGGCCGCGAGCCATGAGGCGACGTGGCGCTTGACCATGTCCGGCGTGCGCGGGGCGCTCGCATCGGCCTCGCCCGAACGCAGTTGATGCGTCACACAGTCCGGCGCGAACAGTTCGTCCGCGAGTTCGAGCCGGCGCGCGTTCCATAGTTCCTCGATGAACCGGCGCGCGACCGTTTTACTCTCTGTTGCGCTCATCCTGCTGTCGCTCCAACCGTGCGGGCCAAGTCCGCCAGAAACCGCTCCACCTCGGCGGGCGAGCGCAGCCGGATCATGCGCTTATGGTGCGCGTGCTCTTTGAACAAGGCCAGAATTTTCGGACGCGAGCGCTGCGGATAATTCCAGACCCAGCGCACGAATTCCAGTGTGAGCCGTTCGTGACAACCCGCGGCCATATCGGGCCGGTTGCGTCTGCGATAAGCGGCGCGTCGCCGGATGATACGCCGCAGACAGACGAGGCGCGGCAGGTCTAGGAAGATCAACGTATCGCAGGCGGCGAAGCGCACATCGAGCGTGCCGGAATAGTTGCCGTCCATGATCCACGCCTCGCGTTCGGTCAACTCTTCCACCATCTGTCGCCACTCCGGCTTCGGCAGTTCCACCCAACCCGGCTGCCAGTAGAGCATGTCCAGATGTACGACTTCGATGTTGAGCAGGAGGCCGAGCCGGCGGGCGAAAGTTGATTTGCCGGCCCCGCCAGAGCCGATCACCAGCACCTTCTTCATTTGACCGGCAGCAGATTGCGAATGAGATCGTAGAGCCGCGCGAACTCAACCGGCTTGACCAGGTAGCCGTCGAAGCCGACATCGTAAGCGGCGCGGCGGAAGCCGC
>DASVQA010000162.1:0-23435 GCA_036389375.1 Pyrinomonadaceae bacterium
GCCAAACCGCTCGTTGAACTCAAGTCTGACACTGTATCTGCAATTTACTATCTTAATATCCCGAATATGTTTCATGTCTGTCCGCTACAAGACCAACCGCGTGTGCTTCGCAGCGCCCCGGCCGTTACGCTTCATCTTTGCTCGGGCGCTTCGGCCGCAGCCCAAAGGACGAAACCTATAACTTCCGCCACGATAGCCGGATCGGTCGTATTGTCAGCGCGCCATGCTTGCGCCCGCGCGACCGTTGCGCGCCAAGGTTCGGGCAGCACCGCGCGCGCCCACGCAACCGCGCGCCGTTTGCTCGCCAACTCTGCGTGCGCCAGCGTGTAGCGCGCGCGGCACATTGTCTCTACGACGTAGGCGGCCGCGCCCCTGCGCGGGGCTTGCCATTCAGGGTCGCTCAGGTTCTGCGCCCACGCGGCCCAGTCGCGCAGGCGCACGCGGGTCGCAGCCAGAATGTCGGCCGTCGAGATCGGATCGATCAGGGTTTGCGGCGGCGGCCCTAAGAGCGCAATGCCGTGCCGGCGGACAGTCCAACGCTCAAATATCCAGTTGGTCGAATGCTCGCTCCACGCCAGCTTGTCGCCTTGCCCGAGCGTCGGGTGGCTGAGGCCTGTTTGAAACTGGCGCAAGGCTGCGCGGTCAAGATAAGCCAACTCGATTCTGTTGGCATAGGGATTCGGGCCGGCCGCCAACTGTGCGTGCAGGTCTGCGAGCGCAGTAAATTCGGGCGCGCTCACGCGGCGCTCGGTCACGGCCAGCACGTCAACGTCGCTCGTCTCCGGGATAAAGTCGCCGGTGACGAGCGAGCCACGCAGGTAAACGCCCACGAGATTGTCCCTGAGTTGCGCCTGCACGCCCGCCAGCACGGCTTGCAGCATCGCCGCGACATCCGCTGAAAGATTCAGACCGGCCGGTTGTCCAACCTCTGCCCGCGTTCTACCCATCTCGCCTGCCCTTGTGATTTAGCTTTTACCGGCCGAACATGAATAATAGCAGCGGCATGTCTTCCAATCTATCGGGGCCACTGCCAGCACCCGGCGCGCTCAAGCGCCTGCTCGGCAACATCTTCAACGAGCAACGAATCGCCAATGTTCAGTTGCTCGCAGATGGTCTGTGCAACTTCAATTACAAGGTCGAGTTCGACTCCGGCGCGGAGCCGGTCGTGCTGCGCATCTACGGGCGCGACCCGGCGGCGTGCCCGAAAGAGGCCGCTCTGCTCCGCCACGTGCGCGCAACGCTGCCTGTGCCTGAAGTCCTGCACGTTGAGACGCACGGGCGTTGCGGCGTCGGCCCATTTCTCATCACGCGGTACGTCGCCGGGATCACGTTCCGGCAGTTGCGCAGCACGCGCGAGCCGTTAGCGATTGCACAGGCCGCCTATGCAATCGGCGAAACGCTCGCAGCCTTCGGTCGCTACAAATTTGCGCGGGCGGGTGCGCTCGGCGCCGGTCTCGCCGTCGTTGATGATGAGTTGCACGGTGTGCCGACGATCCCTGAATTGATTGATGCCTACCTCGCCGCGCCGCAGCTTCGCGTAATGCTCGCGGCGAACGTGCGCGCACGACTGCACGCGCTTGTATGGTCGCGCGCCGCAGACCTCGCACGCTTGCAGACCGAGACGTGCCTTGTGCATCGTGACTTCAATAATCGAAATGTGCTTGTGCGGCCGGAGCGCGGGCGTTGGCGCGTCGCGGCAATCGTTGATTGGGAGTATGCGGCGGCTGGCTCGCCCATGTTCGACATCGCCAGTTTCCTTCAGTACGAACAAAGACGCAGCCCTGCGCGCGAGCCGCACTTCTCTGCGGGCTACGAGCACGGCGGCGGGCGGCTGCCGCCGGACTGGTGGCAGCTTGCGCGCATCGTCAACTTGCTCAGTCAGTGCGCGACGTTGACGGAGCGCGGCGTGCCGGCGGCGATCAAGACAGAAGTGGCCGATCTGGTGCGAGCGACGGCGGCGGAAACCCAAGTGTAGCGTTTGTGCGCCCGCTCCCGTGACTGCGCCCGGCGGGCACGCGCTCGCGGCCAGAGACAGAGGTGCTGATTTCGCTTGAAGGAATATCGCCACTCCGTTAACCTCATCCGAAATGAACTTGCCGGATACGAGCACGCCCCCCGAAGGGCTGGAATTGTCTCCGCGCGTCGTGTGCGTTTGGCAATCGGCGCGAATGTGTAAGATGCTCTGACCAGTCAAGCTCAAGCTCAAATATCAGGCCGCAAAGGGCCGCACAAAAAGTTGGCGGCGCTAATTCGGAGGAAACAGTGAAAGCAACGGGTACGCAGGCAACACCTGAGGTCATTGAATCATGGGTCGAGGTCTTCAACCTTTTTCAGGAATGCACGGGTGAACGCCGCGAGCGGTTACAGCAGATCGCCGAACGCCTCGGCATCACCTACAAGATCGCGCGCCGTCGGCTGCGCAATTACGAGTCTATGCACAAACTGCCGACGAGCATGCCACCCTCAACGCGCCCGGCTGAAGCGACGCGCACGCCGGGCAAAAAGCCGACCGCCACTGCCGCCGCGCCCGCCGACGGCACAGACCAACAGCTTATGTGCGCGGACTGCCGGCAGGAGTTCACCTGGAGCGCCGGTGAGCAGGAATACTACCGGCAGAAAGGCTTCGAGCCGCCCCGCCGCTGCAAGCCCTGCCGCGAGGCGAAGAAGGCGCGCACCATGCGCTAAAGCCTGATCGGCGCGCACGGACGCGCCCCGCGCCGATCATGGCCATCTCTGCTTTTACCAGATTGCATCGAGGCCAAACGCGTGCCAACAGACACTACGCCCTTCGCCGGACAGTCAGCCGCCGCTGAGACAACGCGCGCCGCCGCGCCGCACGCGCCCGTCGCCGCACGCGCGGGCGTGGCGCTCTCGTGTACGGGGCTGGTCAAACGCTACAGCGACGTGACGGCCGTTAACGGTCTCGATCTGGAAGTTTACGCGGGCGAGTGCTTCGGGCTGCTCGGGCCGAACGGCGCGGGCAAGACGACGAGCGTTGAAATATTCGAGGGGCTGACGCGGCCCGACGGCGGCACGGTCGAGGTGCTCGGCGCGTGTTGGGGCGCGGGGCACGACCGCGCGTTGCGTAGCCGCTTCGCCGTCCAGTTGCAGGAGACGAAGCTGACGGAGAAGCTGACCGTGGCCGAGACGATCAAGCTGTTTCGGAGTTTCTACGAACACGGGCGCGACGTGGACGACGTGATCCGCATGGTCGAACTGGAAGAGAAGCGGGACGCGCGCGTGGGCAAACTCTCCGGCGGGCAGCGGCAGCGGCTCGCCATCGCGTGCGCGCTCGCGGGCGACCCCGAACTGCTCTTTCTGGACGAGCCGACGACCGGACTCGATCCGCAGGCGCGGCTCAAGCTGTGGGACATCGTGGAACAGTTTCGCGCGCACGGCGGCACAGTCCTGCTCACGACGCATTACATGGAAGAGGCAGCGCGGCTCTGCGACCGCGTCGCCGTCATGGATCAGGGGCGCATCATCGCGCTCGGCACGCCGGCCGAACTCGTCGCCTCGCTCGGCGCGGATCAGATCGTCGAGTTCAGCTTTGCGGGCGACGTGCCGGCCGCCGCCTTGCAAGCTCTGCCCGGCGTGCGGAATGTGCGTGCGAGCGAAAACTCATACGCCTTGACCGTCTCGGACATCGGCAGCGCCCTGCCCGCGCTGCTTGCGGAGTTGCAACGCCACCGCGCTGAGATCGTCACGCTCACCACACATCAGGCGACGCTCGAAGACGTATTCGTGAGTCTCACGGGAAGGACGTTGCGCGATGCCTGACGCTGCGCCTGCCGCACAAAAGTCGGAACGCCTGCACCCGCTCGTCGAATTGACGCTGGCGCGCGTCCGCGAATTTCTGCGCGAGCCGGAAGTGATCTTCTGGGTCTTCATCTTTCCCGTCCTGCTGGCCTTCGCGCTCGGCATAGCCTTTCGCAACACCGCGCCGGCGAAGCTACGCATCGCCGTCGAAGCGGATCAGGCGACGGGCGCGCAGGCACTGACAACTGCGCTCGCCCGCTCAGACGAGATCGACGCGCAGTTACTCGCGCCCGCCGAGGCCGCACAGGCGCTCCGCAGCGGCAAGATCGCGCTCATCGTGCGTCAGACGGCGCGGGCGGGCGACGCGCCACCACCTGCGGGCGCAGGCCCGGCCGATGCAGGCCCACGTTCGTCAACTGCTGCTTCAACCGCGATGCCGTCGGTCGAGTATCGCTATGATCCTTCGCGCCCTGACGGTCATCTGGCGCGGCTCGTGGTGGACGACGCTTTGCAGCGCGCGTATGGACGCACGGACGTGGCGCGCGTCCGCGACGAGCGCGTGACCGAGCCGGGCGCACGCTACATTGATTATCTGATTCCGGGTCTGCTCGGTCTGAATCTGATGGGCAGCGGGTTGTGGGGCGTCGGCTTTGCGATTGTGACGGCGCGCATGCGCAAACTGCTCAAGCGGCTGGCGGCGACGCCCATGCGCCGCTCGCACTATCTGTTGTCGTTCGTCCTCTCGCGCATGCTCTTTCTCTTCCTTGAGGTCATGCTGATCCTGCTCTTTGCGCGGCTCACGTTTGGCTACAAGGTACACGGCTCATACGCGTTGATGGCACTGCTGTTGCTCGTCGGCGCACTGACGTTCGCGGGCATCGGGCTGCTCGTGGCCGCGCGTCCGCAGACGATTGAAGGCGTCTCCGGCTTGATGAACCTGGTGATGCTGCCGATGTGGCTGCTCTCCGGCACGTTCTTTTCGGCGGCGCGCTTCCCCGGCTTCCTGCAACCGTTTATCAAACTTTTGCCGCTCACGGCCCTGAACGATGGCTTACGCGCCGTGATGAACGAGGGCGCAACGCTCGGCGGCGTGTGGCTGATGCTGTTAATCCTGCTGTCATGGTGCGTGGTCAGTTTCATACTCGCCCTGCGTCTCTTTCGCTGGCAGTAGCTGGCTGAGTTATGTTATTTAGCGCAAGCGGTCGCGGGTTAGCGCATCGGCTGGCTCGCTTGCTCACGCTCCACCAACTTTCGCCCAAAGAGGTTTCCGGCATGTCTCATTCCCGCGTGCAGGTCTGTCTGTTTACGTTGCTCTGCCTGCTGTCGGCCGCGCACCCCGTCTGGCGCGCGCACGCACAAACCAACACAAGCGGCACGAGCGAGCGGGCCGCGCCGGTGCAACTTGCGGGGCTGCGGAGCGTCGTCAACATCCGGCGCGACGAACGCGGCGTGCCCTACCTCGAAGCGGCCAACGAGGACGACCTCTACTTCGCGCAGGGCTTCATCACGGCGAGCGACCGCCTGTGGCAGATGGATTTGCTGCGGCGTGCGGCGCGCGGCGAGTTGTCGGAGATTTTCGGCAGCACGACGCTCGAAGAGGATAAGCGGCGACGTGCTTTCGGCTTCGCCGCCATCTCGGAATCGTCGGTCGCGCTGCTTGCCCCGCCGCTCAGACGTGCGCTCGAAGCTTACGCGCGCGGCGTCAACGCCTACATCGCCACGCGCGACGAGAAGAATCTCCCGACCGAGTTTCAGATACTCGGCTACAAGCCGCGCGAGTGGCGACCGGCCGATTCGCTCGTCGTCGGCAAGAATCTGGCGGAGGCGCTCTCGACCAGTTGGCAGAAAGACCTCTTGCGCGCCGCGCTCGCGGACATCGCGCCGGAGCGACGCGCTGAACTGCTGGCGGAAACGTCAACGCTCGACGTGCTGGTTGTCGGGAGCGACGCGCCGAAGCGGGTCAGCGCCGCGCCGCCGCAGCCTGCGCCCGCGCTCGCCGCGCAAGCACTCGCGGCCCTCTCGGCCGATCTGGCTGCACGCGCGCGCACGCTGGCGCGCATCGGTCTCGACGCTGAAGAGGGCGCGGCGAGCAACAACTGGGTCGTCTCCGGCGCACACAGCGCGTCGGGTCAGCCGATGCTGGCCAACGATCCGCACCTTTCACCCGCCGCGCCTTCGATCTGGCATCTGGTTTCTTTGAGCGCGCCCGGTTTGCACGTGGCCGGCGTCACGCTGCCGGGCGCACCCGGCGTCGTCATCGGACACAACGAACGGATCGCGTGGGGCATGACCAACCTCGACCCCGACGTGCAGGACTTGTACGCGGAGAAGTTCGATCCGGCGAACCCGCGCCGCTACCAGACGCCGCAAGGCTGGCGCGACGCCGACATCCGCCACGAAGAGATACGCGTGCGCAAGAGTCCGATTGACGCGCAGACCGAAGTCGTTGCTTACGATGTGACGGTCACGCGGCACGGCCCCGTCATCTTCGAGCAGGGCGGCGTGCGTTACGCCTTGCGTTGGCCGGCGCTTGAGGCGCAGGCGGTCGAGTTTGCCGGTCTCTTCCATCTCAACCGTGCGGGCGACTGGCAGGAGTTTACAAACGCGCTCAGCCAGTACACGGGGCCGACGCAGAACTTTGTCTATGCCGACACGAAAGGGCACATAGGCTACTACGGCGCGGGGCGCATACCTGTGAGAAAGAGCGGCGACGGGAGCACGCCTTACGACGGCGCAACCGATGCCGGCGAATGGACTGGCTACATACCCTTCAACGTGCTGCCGCACAGCTACGATCCGCCGGGCGGCATCATCGTCACGGCTAATCAGCGCGTCATCGGGCGCGACTATCCGTACTTCCTGACGCACGAATGGGCGCAACCCTATCGCGCACGCCGCATACTCAATCTGCTGCAAGCCAAACCTAAACTTACGACCGACGACTTCCGCGCCATTCAAGCCGACGTTTACTCGTTCGGCGGCGCAACCTTCGCGCGCGGCGTCGTCGAAGCCATGCGCGGCGAGTCGGCTGCGGCCGGCGATCCGCTCGCTGAGAAGTGGCGCGCGGACGCGGCGGCGCTCGCGGCGTGGGACGGGCGCATGGACGTTGCGTCGCACCCGGCGGCGCTCGTCGCACAGATGCGCGCCGCCTTTCGTCGGCGGCTGCTCACGGCCGCGCTCGGCGCTGAACGCGCACGCAGTTTTAATTGGAGCAACTTCGACGTGACGCTCGACCGCATCATCACGGAGCGTCCCGCCGCGTGGCTGCCGAAGGAGTTCAACACTTACGCGGAACTTTTGCGGGTCTGCTACGCCGACGCGCGGCAGGCGCTCGCGCAACGGCTCGGCGCGGACGAGACGAAATGGACGTGGGGCAACTGGGCGCAGGTGCGTTTTCCGCACCCGCTCGCCGGCATCCCGCTCATCGGGCAGAAGTTTGCCATCAAGCCTTTCGCCCAACAGGGCAGCGGCTACGCCGCCGGCACAGGCCCGACCGTGAACGTCGGCGCGGGCGTCTCGATGCGTTTTGTCGTGGACACGAGCGATTGGGACAAGACGCTTCAGGGCATCGCGCCGGGCGAGGCCGGCGACCCGGACAGTCCACACTGGCAAGATCAGGTCGCCGACTGGCGCGACGTGCAGCCGCGCCTCTTCCCCTTCAGTAAAACCGCCGTCAACAAAGCGGCCACCGCGACGCTCGTGCTGTCACCGCAGGGCAAGTGAGGGTTGACCCGTAGAGCGAAGGCGCGGCGCTACTGTTGTCAAAAGGCAACTGCTTCTCCGCGCTCGGAAAAATTTAGCTTGACAGTTTTTTAGCAACAGGTATATCTTCCGGCGCTGTTTAAGTGCCGGAAGATGATCGTTCGACGCCCCTTGCCTTCAGTTTCATTCATCATCAAGTAATCCTTAGTTGATGTTCTAGCCCGGAGAGTCTTCTCTGACCAGCACCTAAGCGCGCCCGTGCCCGCTTGTATTAAAACCGTAAGTCAATTACGTGTCCGTGCAAAGTAGTGTGTCCTTTACCGCAAGTTAAAAACTAACATTCCAATCAATCCAGGCTATTACTGACCGGATCGCTGCTATCACTTGAGCCTCGGCCGGTGTGCAGACATCAAAGGTCATCGTCTGCTTAACTCATATCTTATTAATGGCAATTCAACCGACTGGCTTTCGCGCCCGTCAAGCTTAAAACTTTCGTCCCTACGGCCGTGCGCCCAACCCTTAGACGCCGGGCGCACGGCTCATGTCTGAAACCCACTCGTTTCGGGAGCTTCCAATTGTGGCCGGCTTGTCGCCACATTCCCCGGCACGGAATCACAAGGAGAAAATTCCGATGGCAAACATCTCGAAGAGAAACAGGAAAAAGGAGAGGGATCGAGAACTCGCCGCCAAGAACAGGCGCGAGTTGATCGCGGCAAGGTTTACCCGGCGCGACCTGTTGAAGATGGGTCTGCTCACGAGCGCCGGCATGCTCATCCCGAAGGTGGGTTTGAGCGCCCGGCCTTTAACCAGTGCCGGTTTCATTGACAACACGCCGCAGAGTCCGCCGACCACGCCGTTTGTCGAAGACATGCCGCGCATGCAAATTCTGCCGCCGGTCGCGTCGCTGACGCCCGCCCCCACGCCCTTCCCAAACACCGCGGCCGGCGAAGGGCGGACAGTGCCGCATCAGGCTTTTGCCGAGTTTCCGCCGCAGAAATACTATGAAATGATTCAGCGGCCCGGACAGGTCAGCATGCACCCGCAACTGCCCATCCAGACCATCTGGGGCTTTAACGGCATCACGCCGGGGCCCATGATCGTCGCCAACTACAACGAGCCGATCCTCGTCCGCCAGCGCAATCAACTGCCGCTCGTCGGCAACAACGGTTTCGGCTTCGGCTCGGTCTCGACCCACTTGCACAACGGCCACACCCCGCCCGAATCCGACGGCTTCCCCTGCTTCTTTTTCACGCCGGGCCAGTTCTACGACTATCACTATCCGATTGTCTACGCGGGCGTGAAGTCCACGCATCCCGGCACGGGCGACATACGCGAAGCGATGCACACGCTCTGGTATCACGACCATCGCATCGAGCACACGGCGGAGAACACCTACAAGGGGCTTGCCGGGACGTTCGTGCAGTTCAACCAGTTCGACACCGGCAACGAGACGACCGGCTTCCGCCTGCCTTCGTTCCCCGACTACGACATCTACATGATGTTCAACGACAAGGTCTTCGACAACCAGACGGGGCAGTTGGCCTTCGACCAGTTCAACCTCGACGGCATCCTCGGCGACAAGTTCTTAGTCAACGGCAAGGTGCAGCCCGTGCTGCACGTCAGCCCGCGCCGCTATCGCTTCCGCTGGTTGGATACGGGGCCGTCGCGCTTCTATCAGTTCTTCATTCTCGACCCGACCAACAATTCCAACCTGCCCTTCTGGCAACTCACGACGGACGGCAACTTCATGGAGCGGCCCGTCAAGGTCAACAGTTGTCGCATCGCCGTCGCGCAACGGCAGGACGTGGTCGTGGACTTCACGGGGAAACAGGGCAAGACCTACTACATCGAGAATCGGCTTGAGCAGCAGGACGGGCGCGGGCCGACCGGGAACGTTTTGGCCGCCGGGCAGGGCACGAAGATTTTGAAGATCGTCGTGGACGGC
Source organism: Pyrinomonadaceae bacterium (assembly GCA_036389375.1). Lineage (GTDB taxonomy): Bacteria > Acidobacteriota > Blastocatellia > Pyrinomonadales > Pyrinomonadaceae > QHXQ01. The sequence continues at coordinate 9,407 of DASVQA010000162.1, forward strand.
CCCGTCGTCGCGGACACGAGCGTTAATTTCGACACGGCCATCCCCGCGCTCCCGCCGGGTCAACCCTACTTCTATCAGTTCCCCGACACGAACCAGCCCATCGCCGTCACGCGCACCTTCCGCTTCGAGCGCAACAATGGCCAGTGGGCCATTAACGGCAAGTTTGCCGGCGATTGCAACGACATACGCTTCGCCGTCAAACGCAACAACGCCGAGAAGTGGATCATTCAAAACAACTCCGGCGGGTGGCAGCATCCCATCCACATTCACTTCGAGGAGTTTCAGACGCTCTCGGTTAACGGGCAGCCGCCGTCGGCGGTCGAACCAATCGTGCGCGGGCGGCAGGACGTGTTCCGGCTTGAACACAACCAGCAGGCGGAACTCTACTTCCGCTTCCGCGACTTCGTCGGCAAACTCCCGATGCACTGTCACAACGTTGTGCACGAAGACCACGCGATGATGCTGCTCTGGCAGATCAACGACACGGGCGACACCAACCCCAATCCGTAAGCCGCGTCAAGCGACTCGCATACGATTGGAGAAAGGAATGGCTGGATTATGAAAAGCATGAACAGGCGAAGTATGGTGGCGCTCTTGGGCGCTGCGCCGCTCGCCGGCAGTCTATTGACCGGCCGGGTGCGCGCGGCGGCGGGCCAGCAGCCCGATGCACCGCCGACCAAGTGGCGCGTAGTGTCGTCGCGCGAACGCTTCCGTGAGCTACACTTCCCAGACGTGGTGCTGACCACGCACGAAGGTAAGCGGGTGCGCTTCTACGAAGATTTGATGAAGGACAAGCTCGTCGTCATCAACTTCATGTACGCCAAGTGCGAGGGCGTCTGCCCCGGCATCACGATGAACCTGCGGCGCGTGCAGAAGCTGCTCGGCGCACGCATGGGGCGCGACATCTTCATGTACTCGTTTACGCTCAAACCGAAGCTGGACACGCCCGCGAAGCTGGCGGAATACGCTGCGATGCACGGAGCGGGGCCGGGCTGGTTGTTTATGACCGGGCAACCCGACGACATGGAACTGCTGCGGCGCAAACTCGGCTTCACCAACCCCGACCCGGCGCTCGACGCCGACGCGACGCAGCACATCGGCAACGTCCGCTACGGCAACGAAGCACTCGAATGGTGGGGCGCGTGTCCGGGGCTGGCCCATGCCAGCGCCATCGCGCAATCGATCCTCTGGCTGGACTGGCCGAAGGACTACAAGAGACCGGGAAAGGAGAGCGTCAATGAAGAGTAAAGCTTATCGCACAGGAATCTGGCCGCGCGCGCTGCTCATCGCGGCCGTCGCGTTGTGTGGGCCGGTCGCCGCACAGGCCCAAACCAGCACGTCCAGCACGTCCACCGCGCCCGCAACCGACGTGCAGACCGTCGAGCCAGCCCCGGCGACCGTCGATCAATCGGCGGCCATTGATGTGGGCGTCGGCTCAGGCCCCACCAACATCGCCAGCGACTCGGCCGGCAATCTCTGGGTTACGCTTCAGTTCACCGGCAAAGTTGTGAAACTCGGTGTGACGGGCGCTGTGCTCGGCACGTACAACGCCGGGCGCAACCCGACGGGCATCGCGGCCGGCAACTACGTGTGGGTCGCAAACAACGGCGACGACACACTCACGAAGCTGGCCTTGAACGGCACGGTCGCCGGCACTTACAAGAGCGGCGGCGCAGGCCCGCAGGCGGTGCTGCTGGTTGGGCCGGCCGTCTGGGTGGCGAACGAACGAAGCAACACCGTGACGAAGTTGACGGCCGACGGCGTGTTGGTCGGCTCTTACGCTGTGGGCACACGCCCCAGCGCGCTCGCGGCCGACAATGCGGGCAACATCTGGGTCGCAAACAACAAGGCGAACACGGTCACGAAGCTGTCGCCTGACGGTAAGCTGATCGGCACTTACAAAGTGGGGCAAGGGCCGTTCGGGCTGGTCGCGGCCGGGGCTGATGTCTTCGTCTCGTGTTTCTTTGATAAGTCTGTCGTGAAGCTGAGCGGCACGACCGGCGCGGCGTTGCTCACAGTGCCGGTGGGCGACGGCCCGGCCGGTTTGACCAAGTACGGCAGCTACTATGTGGTGGCCAACAACGGCAGCAACAACGTCACGGTCTTTGCCGAAGACGGGACGGTCTATTCGACCATCGCGGTCGGGCGCAGCCCACTCTACGTGGTGGCGAATGCCAACGGCTACTGGATTCCGAACACGGGCAGCGACACTGTCTCGAAGCGTTAACCAGCCACCGGACAACGCGCAGGTACACAAAGGGCATAAAGAAGATGAAAGTCTTCTTTATGCCCTTTCTGCCGGTGTGCTTTTGTGTGGACTTAAGGGCTGCCGCTCGCTAGCAGCTTCAGTGCTGCGTCGGCAATGTCGCCGGGTTTTGCTATCTCGCGGCCGGTGTGCCGCCCTTTTGCCCTTCGGCTTCGTTGATCGCTTTGACGAGCGTGGTGACGGGCGCGAGGCCATAGGTGCGCGTCCAGTAACCGGCGCTGTCGTTGCCGATCAGGATCATCGGCGTGTGCTGCGTCTTGTCGGCCACGCCTGCGCCGAGCGCGTCGAGCAGTTGATCGATCTCAGGCTTGCTGCCCGTGACGAACGTCCAGCCGGGCGCGGCTTTGAACTTGGCGCTGAAGTCGAGCAAACGTTCGGGCACGTCCGTCGTCGGGTCAACGCTGATTGAGATGAGCGCCACGTCGCGCCCGGCGCGCGGGCCCAACTCCTGTTGCACCTTGCGGAAGGTGGCCGTCAGCGGCGGGCAGATGGTCATGCAGGTCGTGAAGATGAAGTTGATCGCCACCGTGCGCCCCTTGACGAGGTCGCGGTAGAAATTGAGCTTGCGCCCGTGCTGGTCAATGACCGGCGTATCGGGAATGTGCAGCGCACGTTCAATGGCGGTGTTGGCGGCAGACGGCGCGGCGCTCGCTGCCGGCGGCGCGGGCTTGGGCGCGGGTTTATTCGCGTCTTCGTCCAGCTTGACGGGTCTGAGCGTCATGCCGCACTTGGGGCACTTGCCGGGCCGGTTCGAGCGCACGTCCGTGTCCATCGGGCACGAATAGACGACGCCCTTTTTAGCTTTCGGCTTCGCCTGATGCGCCGTCGCCGTTGCGCCGTTGAACTGAACGGGGAGCGCCCCGAGCGCCAGCAGCGCGAGCGTGGCCAGCAACAGATTCGATATTTTGAGCCGCATCACTCACTTCCCTTCTCAACTACTCTTTACGCGCCTTCTGCTCGTTGCCCGGCGCGTCCGTGACGACGATTGAGGTGAACGGCAGGTCGGCGAAGCCCACGCCGCGCGAAGCGACGCGCACCATCACATTATAGACCCCGGCGCGCGGGAATACCTGCGTCACCTGATACTCGCCGTCGCCCACTTCCGTCGCCCACTGGCGTTGCTGCCACACACCGGGCGGCTCAAAGGCGAGCACCTGCACGTCCGCGAGACCGATGAGCGGTTGCTTCGTGACGGGATCGATCAGCTTGAACTTGAGCGGCACGTTCGCGCCCGGTTTGAACTGCTGCCCGGCGAAAGCGGCGACCACTTCGACCGCAGTGCGCGGCCCGGCCCGTTCGCCGTCGGGCGACTCGCCGATAGTGGCCTCGAAGCAGTGCGCGGTCTTCGTTTCGTTGATCAGCACGGGCACGTCGAAGGGGCCGGCGTGTTGCAGTTTGATCGGCGCGGAGTATGTGCCCGGCGCTACTTCGTTCAGGCTGCGGTCAATGACGAGCAGGCCGTGCGGGCGGCGCTTGTAGTTGCTGAGCGTGCCCATCGGGGCCATCATGCCCTCGACGTAGAAATAGACCATCATGTCGGGCGTGTTGGCGACCATGACGGCGTTGCCCTCCGGCGTCGGCACGATCATGCTGGCGACGCCAATCTCGTCCGGCACGGTCGCGGCCGCCGCCTGCCCCGCCGACACGTCCAGCGCCGTTACGTTCCCCTTCTCCACCTGATTGAGTTCGATCAGCGAGAATTTCTCGGAGCCTGTGCCGCGCACGTATGCGTAGCTGTAAGTGAAGGTCACCTGGTCGGGGCTTTTGACGACGCGGGCCGTGCCCGTGATCTTGTTGGTCGCGGAATCGAAGACCGTCACGGTGCTATCAATCTGGTTGACCGCGAAGCCGAAGCGCCCGTGCGGCTCGAACTGCAAGGCCACGACGCCCGGCTTGACCGGAATCGTCGCCACCACCTGCTGCCGGGCGGGATCAATCGCGGCAATCGTGCCGCCGTTAATCGCACTCACGTAGAGCAGGCGGCTCGCCGTGCTGTAGGCGACCGGCACGGGCGTTTTGCCGACGGCGATATCGGCCGTCTTCTCTAGCGTTCTGGTATCTATGACCGAGACGGTGTTGGCTGTGCTGTTGCTGACGTAGGCGAAGCGACCGTCGGGCGTGAACGCGATGTTGTGCAGCCCTGCGCCGGCCGCGACGTTGCGGACGAGTTTGTTCGTCGCCGTGTCTATAACGGCCACGAACGGTGCGCCGTCCAGACCAACCCAGACGCGGCCGCCGTTTGGTTCAAACGCAAGGCGCATGGGCTTGAGCTTGTCGCCGACGGGGATGGTGGTGACGAGTTTCCGCGTGATGGTGTTGACGACGGCGACGGCCGATTCCGCCGGGAGCGTAACGTAGAGTTGCTCCTTGTTCGGCGCGAGCACCCAGTCTGCACCATCGCCCGGCAGTTGGATAATGCTTTCGAGCTTCGTCCGGCTGAACGAGATTTGCGGATTGGTGAAAGTGATCGTGCGGTCGTGATTGAGCGTGACCAACAGATAGCTATTAAGATCAATGTCGGCGCGCGCGCTCAGCAGACCGCCGGAGAAGGTGCGAATCTTATCGCGGCATTGCGCGTCGTTGCTAGCGGCGGCGACGGTGCGTGCGCTGAACCATGCGAGCGGGTGTATGCCGGTGATGGGCTGCCCCGTGCGTATGTCGGTCAGGCGCAGCGTGGCGACCGCGTCCGCGCCGGCCACGAGCGCCGGCTGTTTGTTCGCGCCGCCCGGCTTGGCGACGAGCGAGAATTCGACCGCGACGCCTTCCTGCTCGAATTTTTGTGTGATGGCGGGCGGCGCAGGAGATGGGGCCGGTTTCTTGGTGTCCTGCGGCCCGCCGATCTGCGCGTGTGCGCCGGCGGTGAGGGCCAGACAGAGCAGCGCCGCGTGCCACAGTGTTCGCAGTTTCAGTTTGGATAGCAGTTTCATAATTCACTTCACTCTCACTCTACAACAGAATAAATCTTTAATCTCAGGGGCCAAAGTCGCCTTGCGCGAGTTGTGCGCGGACGGCGCGGCCTGCTGTTAACAGGCCGCGCCGTCCGGCTGGTTGTGGTTTACGGCTCCGGCGAGATGGTGCCGGTCTGGGGCGGCGGGAGACAGCTCAGACAAGATTTATCGACTGGCTTGTACACCCGGAAGATGCCCCACAGGCCGTTGGTGAACTGGAAACTCTCCTGCGTACGGAACAGGTAGTCGCCCGTCACCCCGAAGCCCCCGCCCGCGTTGGGCAGGATAATGTTCCAGTGCCGGCGCGCGGAATGCCCGCCCTGCGTACCGAGATTCATCGAATTCGGTTCAGGATCGACACCCGGCCGCCACTGGACGGTTGAGTTGTTGACCCACGGCTCGTGGAACCACGAATGGCCGTGCAGCGTGAAGCCGTGCTGGCGCGGGTGGCCGGTCGGCTCGGAGACGCGGAAGCGAACGGACGTGCCGACCGGAACCATGAAGATCGGCGTTTCCGGGTCGCCCTGCGCCGCCGAACTAAGCACGGTTGACTGATCCACGTCGTTGAGCAGTTCGCTCACGTGGCGGGGATCGAAGGTCGCCGGATTGATCTTGCTCATCTCGTTTAAGAAACCGAGACGCGCCCAGATCGGTTCGGTCTTGTAGTTGAAGCCCTTCATGCCGGAGTCTTCCGAATCCTCCTCGCCCACGTAGTTGCGGACGGGGTTGCCGTTCGGGGCCTTCATGTTCAGATCGTCCTGATAGATGACGGCAAACTCCTTGAAGAGATAGTTGCCGGCGCTATCCTTGATGTCGGCCTCGGCGTTCGTGTTGGCCGGTGAAGTCCACGTCGCGCCCTGCGGCTCGATCAAGAGCGTGCCGATTGCGCCGTGCGAACCGTGCTTCATGATGTCGCCGTAGTCGGTCAGGTTCACCGTGCCGTACTCGATGGGCGTCGCCGTGCGCGAGCCATCGGGGTTCACGTCCACACGCCCCGCGTACCAGCGATAACTGATGTTACCGCCGGGCGCGACCGTCTGTTTGTCGTTGATGCCGACGTTCGCGCCGTCGCTGGTGCGCACATCGTACTCAAGCAACTGCGGGTGCAGGCTGACCTCAGCCGACGCCTTGATGTTGTTGAGGTTGAAATTGGGCACGAGCATGGGCATGAAGTTCCAAGCCTGATAATCCGGCAAGGTGGCCGGCAGGTTGTTCGTGAGCTTCACGTTGATGCAGTCGCCCGCGTTGGCGCGCAGCACCAACGGCTCAAGCTTCTTCGTCCCGCCCTTGACCGCCGCCACGTCGTTGCTGTTCACAAAGACGATGCCGGCCGGGTCGGTCAGCCCGAAGCGTTTGTTATAGACGATGCCCTGCGCGCCGACGAGGTCGCTGGCGAGATAAGCCTCGACGGAGAACTGCTTCATCGGTGCGCCCGACGGGCAGAAGTCCGTGCGCAGGCCCGCGTCGCTGCTGCTCACCACGCCGCGCCCGTTTGTCGGGAGCGGTTGCAGCCCCGCGCGCAAGCCCTTGTACTCGCGCATGATGCCCCACATGCCGTCCCACAGGTTGTCCGTGCCGCCGCTGCCATAGAGGAAGTCAGCGACATCAGGGTTTGCGCCCTTGACGTTACCAACGGCCGGGATCGGCGGTAGCTCGAACTCGAAGTGCTCGGAGATACCGATGGCCTGCGCGTTATTGTAACCGGAATTGGGCGCGGACGGCTCGTGTAGCCACTTGCCACCGTGCAGCGTGAAGGCGTGCTGCTCCTCCTGCGCGCCCTGAATCAGGCGCACCTGTACGTGGTCGCCCTCGTAGGTCTCAAGCAGCGGCGTGAACGGGTCGCCGTGAATGGTGACGCCCTTCTCGTCCTTCGACCGGAAGACGTTCGCCAGATCGCCGCGCGCGTCCGCGTACTGCATGTTGGTGCTCGCGTCGCGGATGCGGAGCGGGATCGGCTCGTTGCGATAGTTCAGGAGACTCGTGCCGGGATCGTCGGCCGAGATCGATTCGGGTTGCGGAATGTCGGGCGGCGCAACGATGGCCGGCAAGCCGACCTCTTTGCGACCCGGCGGGTTCACCGGTTTCAGATCACGCGTGTAAACGAGCGCGAAGTCGGCGAAGGCGAGGTTGAACTCGCGGTAGCTCGGCGACTGGTCGAAGGTGTACGGCGTGTCGTAGATGATGTTGGCCTTGAACGAGGTCGGGCCGCCATCGGTGCGGGTGGCGAGCGCCGAGCCGTCCACCGCCTGCCAGACCGAGTCGGTCGGTTCGACGACCAGCGCGGCGTAGAGACCGTGATGCTGGTGCGAACTGGGGCCGAAGTGGTCGTGCGTAAAGACGGTGCGGATCGTGCGGTCTTCGCCCGCGCGGTTGACGAGCGGATCGGCCCACCAACGCTGCGTGGTCGTCTGTGCGCCGATCCAGTCGCCGTTCGGGCCTGCGCCGAGTATGGGATGCGTCTTGGCGGTCAGAATCTGCGTGCCGCCGATGGACTTCTGATAGGCGTTGTTGGCGTTGATGCGCTCGCGCACGGCGTCGGGCGCGAACGTACCATCCTCGTAGTTCCAGCCATTGCCCGCGCCGTCCGACGAGGTCACGTCGAACTTCACGAGGTGGATGTGCTGCCCGATGATGTCGGTCGGCGTGTAAATCTGGAAGTCGTCGAGGTTGAGCGCCTTCGGGATGAGATTGGTCGCCTTGAAGGTGATGCAATCGCCCGAATTGGCGCGGAAAAAGAGCGGCTCAGGCGGGCGCGTGCCGGAGAGCGTCGGCTGTACGTCCTGTTCGAGCACGGCGATGCGCGCTTGCCGGTCGTGCCAGCCGGCGCGGTTCACCGTCATGTCGAACTGGATGTAAGCGGCCCGATAGAGGCGCTGCGGGACGGCGCGGACGTTGCCGCCGCCGTCAGTGAATTTGTCCGGGCACGGATCGGAATACGGCGCACCGGGTTGCGGCGCACGCCCGTTGACGAAGAAGTTTGCCGCCTTGCCCGTTGCGGTAAACGACGGATAGGCCGCGCCGACCCAAGGCTCGACCGGAGCCTTCGAGGGTACGACGGCCGGTGTGCCGCCGGGGAACGCGCCCTGATGGAACTTCATCGCCGTCTGTTCTTCGGGCGTGCCGCCCTGCGGCAGAAGCTCGATCTTGGCCGAGGTCATCTCGTCGGCAAAAGCCAACAGGTTCGGGTCTTTGTTAAGCGACAGCACACGAGCCGTCACCGGATCATTCAACATCGCGGCCGGAATCGCGGCCGGGCCTTCGACGCGCGTGGCGCTGATGACGCGATGCCGCGGCAGACCGCCGTCGAAATCCATGTCGAGCGGTGGCTGCGGCGCGCGGTGACCGGTCTGAGCCGCGACGTAGAAGGGATAGCCCTTGAAGTTCGCGGTGGGCATCGGCGGCATGGCCTTGTTCGGGAGCGGAATCAGGGCCGGGTTGGGCGTGCCGCCGGCGATCTCGGCGTCCGGCAGGTTGCGGTCGGGCGTGCCCGACTCGAACACGTCATGGTTGCGCCAGAGTTCCCACATGCCCTGCGCGAAGTGCGGATAGAGGTGGCAGTGGAAGATGGCATCGCCGACCGTCAGGTTGCGATTGCCGCCGCCGCCGTAGTTGATCTCGTAGGTGAAAGCGCCGCCGGGCGAGATGGTCTGCGAGTCGAGATAGGTTGAACCGTCTTCGCGCGGCTCGTGCAGCCATTGGTGCGCGTGCAGGTGGAAGACGTGCGTCTCTTTCGGGCCGGCGTGCAGGTTGCGGAAGCGGACGGGGTCGCCCATGTACGAGTGATGCACGTTGGACGGATCGTCCGGATAGAGGGCTTCGATGGCTTTGCCGGTCGCGTCCTTGCGGACGTTCATCGCCGGGTCGCCGTTCGCCCACGATTCAAGGAAGAACTCCTCGAACGAGCAGTCGGGACAGTTGGCGGCCGGGCCGACCCGCTTGCGGTTGGCTATGACCTCCGCGCCTAGCCCGCCCGAACCATAGTTGATGGCGAAGCCGTCGCGGACGCCGTGGAACAACTCCTGATTGAGTTCAGGAAACGCCTGCACGGTCTTCGTCTCGTCGTGGAAGATAACGGTGAATTCGCGGAACGAGTCGCCGCAAGTGCCTGACGGCGGCGCGTCCATGCAGTTCTCCGTCGCCGTGCTCACGTTCGAGATAACGGCGTTCAGGTCTGTATAGACAAGCTCGTTGGTCGCGTTGAGGATGCCGAGAATGGGCTGCCCGTCCGCGCCGACCGCGTCGTAGTTGATGATGGGCGTGCCGTTCGGGTTCGTGCCCGTCGTGACGGATTTCAAGACCGCGGCCGTCACCTGCGAGCGATACCACTTCGAGCCGCGCGGCTCGACGTTGACCGCGCCGAAGAGGCCGAGGTCGAGTTGCCCGCCATCGCCTTCGCCGCCCGCGACCGTGCCGGTCGAATACATCAGGTACTGACCCTGCTTGCGGGCGTACCAGTTATAGGTCTTCGACGAGCCGGGTGCGGCTAAGGATGAGCCGTTGTTGCCGACGTTGCCGCCATCGGCATCGTCAATCAGGCCGACGTATTCCAGCCCGTTGACGTGCATCGAAGCGGCGCGCGTGAAGGTGGAATCGTTCGCGTGCAGTTTCACCTCGCCGTCCGCAACTATGTTCGTGACGCCGTTCTCCTCCTTCACGACGCGCACCGTGCCGTCGGTCAACTTACGCAGCTTCAACTGCGAGAGGTCGTAGGAGGTCGTGCCCTCGTTGGGCATGAAGAAAGGCGGTTGGTCGAAGAAAGGCTGCCGCTTGGGCGCGTTCGGATCGAGCTTTTCGATCTCTTCGCGCGTCGGCGTCAGCATGTTTGTGAAAGTGATCTGAAGGCAGTCGCCTTCGTTGGCGCGCAGCACAATTGGGCGCGGGCGTTTGCCGGTCTTCAGCCGGACGTTGCCGGGCCCCAGGTCGCGCGTCGAATCAATCTTCTCCACGTCGCGCGTCAGCGCATACATCATGCCGGCGGGGTTGAAGGCCCCGAAACGGTTGTAGGTGTACAACTGGTCGAAGGCGACCACGCTGGCCTTGATCGTGCGATTGCAGCTAGCGGCTGCGGTAGTTGTCTGGACTGCCGTTGTCGTCGCGGCCGGCGCGGTGGGCGCAGCCGCAGTAGTAGTAGTGGTAGCAGTGGCCGGCGCTTCCGCCGTCGTGCTCGGAGCGGGCGCGTCCGCCGTGTTGGTGGCCGGCGCGGCGCTGTCGGTCGGCGCGGCGCTGTTCTCTGCGCTGCCCGTGCCGGCCGTTGGTGCGGTCGGCGCAAGCGGCAGCGGGTTGGCGTCGCCGTCCGCCACGTTGTCGGCGAGGGCGAACCAATGCTCCGCGCCACCCGCGTAATTAGCCGCGAAGTAGCTTGGGCTGGCGTGGCCCGCGCGTGCGCTCGCGGCAGACTGACCGCCGATCCGCCCCTGTCCTAGTGCCGCGCCGAACGCGAACAGGCAGAAGCAGCCGAGCAGTAATAGTCTGCCGACGAGCCACGCTGTGTTTCGATGAGCATTTCTCCGGTGATTCATCTACTTTCTCCTTGCTAGTAAGCCAGAGGGTTGACCGGCACTCTTGATAGTCGCGTGCGGGCGCTGACGATTGCCCCACTTGCTGTGTCTTACACACAGAGCGACCGGCAAGTATTCTTCTAGTCGTTCCTTTCAAGTTTGAGGTTGTCAAATAGGGCCGTGCTGGTCGGCGTCGTCGCCGTGTACTTGCCCGCGATAAGTTGCGTCTGCAAATTGGTGATGGGGAAGGTGCGCGCCATCGTGCGGCGCACAACCCAAGTGCGGTTGTCCGCGCTCGTCTCCCAGTTGATGGTGTCGTTGGCGCGGTTATGCCGGAAGCGCCAGAAGCGATGCTGCACCGGGTCGTAAGGAATGACGACGCGATTACGCACGCCGTTCGTCACGTCCTGTAAGACGAAGTTGCCGCCGCCAGTCGCAAACAGCAGATTGCTGCCCGTCGCGTTATCCGCCAACGTGAAATAGGTCTCGATGCCGTAGTACTGCTGCGTGCTCTGCACCACCTCGACGGCGGCGCGTGCGTCGGTGAGATCGACCGTGTTGTTGGCATAGTAGCCAGCGTAGCCGGTCGTGCTTGCGGGCGGCGTGATCTCAAGCCGTTGATTCTGCTCGAAGATGGTCGCACCGGCGGGTACGCTCGCCGTCCAACGCACCATGTCCTGCGTGTTGTCGTTGAAGTTGTCGGTCGCGGGGAAGAGTGCCTTGTTTCTCTCGACGCGGAAGTTGTCGAACACGGCCATGCCGGGCGCACCGTTGCCCGTGCCCCACGCGCCCGCGCCGAGCGCCGCCTGCACGTTCGAGAGCGGGAAGGTGGTCGCCACCGTCTTGAACGTGTTCCACGTCACGCCGTCGGGACTCGTCTCGAAGCTGACCGTGTCGGCGAGCGGGTCGTGGCGGAAGCGCCAGAAGCGCATGTTGGTTGCGTCGTAATTGCCGAGCGTGCGGTCGCGGACGCCGTTCGTGTAGGCGTCGAAGACGATGCTGCCCGCGCCCGTGTCAATGAGGTAGTAGTTGCCGCTGCTCTGCACCAACTCGAAGAAGGTCTCGACCCAACCGGCTTGGCTCGCCGTCTGCGGCACGTCCACCTGCACGGTCTTGTTCTTGAAATCGAAGGGCGCGGCCGAGGTCACGCTGTTGTAACCGGCCGTCACCGGCTGAAGCGCAACTTCGAGCCTTTGATTCTGTTCACGGACGGTCGTGGGCGATGCCGGATCGGGACTCGTCCAGCGCGTCGTGTCGAGCGCGTTGTCGTTGAAATCGTCTGCGTCTGCGAGCGTCGTGATGGCGTTCGCTTCGTGCCAGAGGTTGTCGAAGATGGCGGTGCTGGTCGGCGTCGTCGCCGTGTACTTGCCGGCGTAGAGACCGACCTGCAAGTCCGTGATCGAGAAGGCGCGCGCCATCTGCCGCTGCACGACCCAGTTGATGCTGTCGGCGCTCGACTCCCAGTAGATGGTGTCGTTCGCGCGGCTGTGGCGGAAGCGCCAGAAGCGATGCTGCACCGGGTCGTAAGGAATGTAGGCGCGGGTCATCACGCCGTTGGTCTGTTGTTGGAACAGGTAGTTGCCGCCGCCGGTTCCAAACAGCAGATAGTTGCCGTTGGTCGGATCGTAGAGTTGGAAGCCCGTCTCGATACCGTAGTACTGCTGCGTGCTCTGCACCACTTCGACCGAGATGCGCGAGTCGGTCAGGTCGGCACGGGTGGCGGCGTAGTAACCATCGTAGCCGGTGGTGTTCGCGGGCGGCGTGATCTCCAAACGCTGATTCTGTTCGACGATGGTGACGGGGCTGGCGCCGGGCGTGCCCCACTTCGCCGTGTCGCGCGTGTTGTCGTTGAAGTCGTCGCTTAAGGTGACGGGCGCGCAGAGCAGGCGGTCGGTCGTCCCGGCGGGCACGCCCGTGACCTTGCCGGGCGTGGCGCTGCTTCGGACTGCTTCGGCGACCGCGTCGGGCGGATCGCCCGCGTGCGTGCTCAAATATCTGGCGGCGACGCCGCTGACGAACCCGGCGGCGAGCGACGTGCCCGTGCGATTAAACGAAGAGGTGTCGTCCTGCGAGCTGGCGGAGATGGTCTCGACGCCCGGCGCGAACAAGTCCACGACCGCGCCGAAGTTGGACGCGGCGGGCATCGTGTCGTTCGCATCGCTCATGGCGACCGTGATCGCCTGCGTGACGCGCGCGGGTGAACGAGTGCCGGCGTCGAAACCGCCGTTGCCGGCCGCGACGACGAACGTGACGCCCGCAGAGATAGCATTGCGCACGGCATCGTCCATTGCGACGTTGCCGTTGATGATGCTAATCAGGCTCATGTTCGCAACGGCCGGTTTGACGTGATTAGCCGTCACCCAATCAATGCCGGCGATGACCTTCGCGGCCGTACCGCCGTTCGTGCAGTTGAGCACGCGCACAGACCAGAGTTTCGCGCCCTTCGCCACGCCAAACGTGTTGCCGCCGATAAGGCCGGCGACGTGCGTGCCGTGTCCGCTACAGTCCGCGCCGTCGCGGCCGTCGCCCACGTTGTCAAAGGCGAACGCAGCGCGCCCGCCGAACTCTTGGTGCGTAAAGCGTATGCCGCTGTCAATGACGTAGACGTTCACGCCCGCGCCGTTGCCCGCGTAGTTGTATGTGTTATTGAGCGGCAGCGCGCGCTGATCAATGCGATCGAGCGCCCATTGCGGCGTGCTCTGCGTCTCGGCGGCGTTGACCTCAACATCCTCTTCGACGTAGGCGACGTGCGGGTTGCGGCTCAAGGCGATGGCCGCTGCTTCCGGCAGTTCCACCGAGAAGCCGCGCAGCGCGTGTGTATAAGTGAAGCCGAGCGAGCCGCCGTGTGCGCGCGCCAGTTCGTCGGCTTGCGCGGCGACGTGTTCGGCGGCGACGCTGTCGTTGAACACTACGATGTAGTGGTTAGCGATGCCCGCCCCGCTGCGGTACAGCATGCCCTGCCCGTGCGGGGCATGCTGACCTTGCAGCGTCGCTTGACCTTGTGACGCAAGCTGACCGTGCGCGTTCAACACGACGAGCGCGACGATCCAGAGGCTGGCAATGCAGTATGCGAGGGACTGCTTTTTCATGATGCTCCTTAAAGCTCCGATTAGAGCGCCTGCCAATCAGCGTACATGTCGCTGGCCGTGTCCGGGTTCGTGGCCGTGCCCATGTTGAAAGTCAGTCGCGTGATGTTGTTGCCATTGGCATCCATCCGGTAAATCTCGCTGTAGCCGCCGCCGTTCAGGTCGCTCTGGAAGACGATCTGGCTGTCGTCCGACGACCAGGACGGGTTGTACTCCCAACTCGTAAAGAGC
>DASVQA010000163.1:0-25573 GCA_036389375.1 Pyrinomonadaceae bacterium
ACCCCCCCCCCGCTTCTATTTAACGCGCCCGCGTCCTCAATACAAACCCGGCACGACCGCCGCCGGCACACGCCGCGCATAAGCTTCATACTGCGCGCCGAAAGCCGCCCGCAGCAGCCGTTCTTCGCTACGCACGCGCACGACCGTGCCCATCCAGAAGACGAGCAGGCCGACGAGCAGCGCCGGCCCGTAGCTGTGAGTCAGCCCCGTCGCCAGCAGCAGCCCGAACATGCCCGTGTAGATCGGATGGCGCACGAGCGCATACGGCCCGTCCATCACGAGCCTGTGCCCTTCAACCAGCCGCGCCGTCAAACTCCATTCCTTGCCGAGCGTCCGCACCGCCGCCGTCACCAGCCAGATCGAGCCGACCGCCAGCACCACCGCCAAGCCGAGCAACCCGACATCGAACGCCCGGCTAAAACCGACCAGCGGCTTGAACCGGCGCGACGCAGACCAGACCACCACATAGCTCAACGCTTGCAGAACTATCCCGACGCGCGAGCGCACGTCGCGCGTCCGCTCCGCGCCTTGCGCCGGCTTACCGCGCAGGAAGACGAAGAAGACGACCCCAAACGCGACCCAGCAGCACAGGACGAGCAGGAAGGCGATGACATGAAACATAAAAGCTGGCTGTGGTCAGTTGGCCTTAAGCTGTTTTTATTCTGCTGCGCGGCGCAGGCGCAGCACGGCGACTTCAGGACGTGCGCCGAGCCGCACGGGCAGGCCGACCGTGCCCGTGCCGCGCGAGACGTAGAGTTGCGTCGCGCCGCGCCGGTAGAGACCGCGCAGGTATTTGAACTCGTTGACGAAGCGGACGAGTGCGCCGACGAAGGGCAGACGCACCTGTCCGCCATGCGTGTGCCCGCTCAGGATGAGCGAGACGCCTTCGGTCTGCGGCAGGTCAAGCACGACTGGCTGATGCGACAAAAGGAGCGTGGGCCGGCGTCTGTCCACGCCGTTGAAGGCGCGCGCCCAATCGCTTTTGGCCCACGACCAGTCGTCCACGCCGACGAGTTGCAACGAGTCGCCGCCGCGCGTGATGACTGTGTGCGCGTTATCGAGGACGCCGATGCGCGCCTGCCGGAGCGCGCGCATGGTCAACTCGGCGTCGGTGTAATGATCGTGATTGCCCAGCACGGCCCAGACGCCCGCAGGCGCTTGGAGCGTGCCTAAGAGTTCGGCGCAGGGCCAGACGTAGCTCGGCCGCGCCGTCGTGTAGTCGCCGGTCAGCGCGATCATGTCGGCGCGCGCGCTCTGCGCCAGTTCGACGACGTGACGCACGTCCGTGCGCGAGACAATCGGGCTGTGATGCAGGTCTGAGAGTTGCGCGATGCGGAAGCCGTCGAAGGCGGGCGGCAGATTGGGGATGTGTATGTCGGTTTCGGTCAGTTCATAGGCGTGCGGCTCGACGAGGCCGGCATAGGTTGAAGTGGCCGCCGCGCCGACCAGTCCGGTCGCCGCCAGCCCGCGCATGAATTGTCGCCGCGTCACAGTCATCGTCATGGTCAGCGCCAGACCGCGATTGTAACACCGTCGCGCGCCGCTTCGGGCGCAAGCAAACGCTGCGCGCGCTCAGATTGGTGAGCTATCGGGTCGTCGTGGACGCTTGCCTGCATGGCACGCTGATGGACATCCCCGCCGCTTGCGCGTAAGATGAGGGAGAATCGAGTCAGAGCACACTCCCTTCGCCAGCTTCTCTGGAATCAGCCAGATCATCTGAAGCACACGAGCCTGCCTTTTTACAGGAGCTAAACATGTTCACCCGCCAAGTCACGATGAAACTCAAAAGAAATGCCGCGCCCGAGCTTACGCTCGTGATCGAGCAGGTGATCATGCCGCTGCTGCGCAAGCAGCCCGGCTTCCGCGATCAACTCACGCTCATCGCGGCTGACCGGCTCGACGCTGTCAGCTACACCTTCTGGGCCAGCCAAGCGGATGCGGAAACATACAACCGCACGACCTACCCGGAAGAACTGCGCGCCATGATGAGCGTGATCGAGAAGAACCCGCGCGTCCAGACGTTCGAGGTCGCCAACTCCACCTTCCAGCAGTTTGCGACCGCCCACGCTGCGTAAAAAGCAGCGCGCGAACTTGAACAGGTTACGCGGCGGCCAAGCCGGGCGCGCAACTTAGCGCCGCGCTCCGGCACTGGCGCACGCTAGATGACTGGCCCTGCTCGTCCGCGCGGCTAATCCCTTAAGCCCCGCCGCAGCCATTAAAACCCCTTGACATTTTAGCGCGCACGGTTAGATTCTCACCTGCCTTTAAGCAAGCGCGCACAACCAGCGCATCATCCGGTTGCTGCCCTGCCTGACAGGAGTCGCTATGCACCTGCACAAGTTCAACCGGCTTGTCATCAGCCTTGTGCTAGTCCTGCAAGGGCTGTGGCTCAACGCCCCACAGCCCGCGTCCGCGCAGCGCAAGCCGGGGCGGCGCGCGCCCGCGCGGACGAGCACGCAGACGGGCACGGCGGGCGACGGCGCAAGCGATAAACCGGCGAGCCGCTACGTCGTAGAGGGCTTGCGCTACGCGGGCGAAGGCCAGTGGGCGGAGGCGATCAAGGCTTACCGGCACGCGTTGGTGGATAATCCGCAGGATGCGGACGCCTATCTGAACATGGGCGACGCATACTTGAACACGGGCAACGACAAGGAAGCCATCGCGGCTTATCAACAGGCCGTCCGCTTTGCGCCGCGCAGCGCCGACGCGCAATACAGTCTCGGCGCGGCCTACAATTTCACCGAGCAGTACAGCGCCGCCTTCAAACCGCTCGTGCAGGCCGTCAATCTCGATCCCGCTTACGCCGAAGCGTACTACGGCATCGGCTACGCTTATCAAAAGTTGGACAACTACAAGGACGCGCTCGGCTATTTGCAGAAAGCCATCCGCCTCAAACCCGACTACCCGGACGCCTACCTCGCGCTCGGTCTGACCCAACTCGGCCTCGGCAATGTGAAAGCGGCCGAGGCGCAGCTAAAGGCGCTGCAAGGCATGGATGCAACGGCGGCCAAAGAGTTGGATAAGGCCATCACGAAAGCTGCGGGCGCGGCGCGCGCGACCGCACAGGCGACGCCCGCCGCGCAGAGCAATCAAGCGCCCACTACGCCGCAGAGCAACGCGCAGGCAACGGAGCCAAAACCGGGCCGCGCAACCGCGCCAACGGCCGGGCAGGCGGTCAACAATGTGGCCCCGCTCGCCGTCGAGTTGAGTTTCTGGGACAGCATCAAGAACAGCAACGACCCTGCCGAGTACGCGGCTTATCTGAAGAAGTACCCGGACGGGCAATTCGTCGAACTGGCGCGCATACGCCTGCGCGCCCTCGAAAGCAAAAAGAGCGCGCCGGCCACGAACGCAGTCGAGCGCACGCACGAAGAGACGCCGCCCGTCCAGCCAGACCCGGCGCAGGCGCAAGCCTCAGCGAGCGCCGCGCCCGCGCGCACCCTGCCCGACAGCACGCCGCCCGTCAACGAGCCTATGAGCAGCCCGTCGCCAACCAGCGCGCCGCCGGGCCATACGACACCGCCGGCCGCCGAAAAACCGGCCGAGGCCGAGACTCCCGCGACGCTCGAAGAGACGCTTGGCTGGATCAAGCTTTACTTGCCCGTCAAGTTCACTTATCAATTCACGACGGCGGGTGCTGCGCCCGGTGCGCCGCCAGTCGCGCACGACGCGCGCGTAGATTACGAGTTGCTCCGCTTCGATAGTTGTCAGCTTGAATGGCGCGACCAGAGCGACACGCTCGCCGTCGCGCTCGCCGATCTCGATCCGGCCAGCGTCAAGGTTGAGCCGCGGCGGCAACCGGACACGACGTTCAGCGTCGAGGTCTGGAATCTGAGCATCACGGCGAGCGGTGGCAAGGGCGCTTTCACGGAAACCAAAGGCGACCCAGACGGCGCGGTCAACCACTACAACGGCATTGACCTGCAATACAACGATAAAGCGCGCGCCGAACGGCTGGCGCGCGCCCTGCAACGCGCGATTAAACTCTGCGGCGGCCAGAGCGCGTCTTAGTGCAGGCCGCGCCGTCGCAAGCTGGCATCCTCCTCAACGTTTTTTCCGTCAGCACTAACGCAGGTGCGCCGCCCGTGCGCGGTCGAGACCTAACTCGACGCGTCCGGCCGGGCACGAGGAATCTATGCAAAAGTATGACGTGATCGTGATCGGCTCGGGCCCCGCCGGGCAGCGCGCCGCCATTCAGGGCGCGAAACTCGGCCGGCGCGTCGCCGTCGTCGAGCAGCGCGAGGTGATCGGCGGCGCAGGCATTAACACGGGCACGATCCCCTCGAAGTCCATGCGCGAAGCCGTAGTACACCTGTCGGGCTATCAGTATCAGGCCATCTACGGCATGAGCTATCGCGTGAAGGAGCACATCACCATCAATGATCTCTCCTTCCGCGTGCAGTATGTAATCAAGACCGAGATTGACGTGACGCAGTCGCAACTCTCGCGCAACGGCATCGAGGTCTTGACGGGCCGCGCCAGTTTCCTTGACCCGCACCGCATCCGCATCGAGAACGTGCGCGGGCAGGTGGACGAATACGAGGCCGATCTGATCGTCATTGCGACGGGCACGCGCCCCGCCGAATCTTCGCTCGTCCCGTTCAACAACCGCACCATCATCAATAGCGATCAGATCTTCTCGCTGCCTGCCTTGCCGCGCACCTTCATTGTGGTCGGCGGCGGCGTCATCGGCGTCGAGTACACTTCGATGTTCGCGGCGCTCGGCGTGCGCGTGATCCTCATTGAGAAGATGCCGCGCCTGCTCTCGTTCGCCGATCAGGAGATGGTCGAGGCGCTCTGCTATCACCTGCGTGATAACCGCGTGACCATGCGTCTGAATGAAGAGGTCGAGAGCGTCGAGGAACTGCCGGACGGCACGGTCGTGGCGAATCTGAAGAGTAAGAAGCGCGTGTCGGGCGATGCGCTGCTCTACGCGGTCGGGCGGCAGGGCAACGTGGACGAGTTGAACCTCGCCGCCGCCGGACTCGAAGCTGATGCGCGCGGGCGCATCGCGGTGGATGGAGAGTACCGGACGAAGCAGCCGCACATCCTCGCCGTCGGCGACGTGATCGGTTTTCCGTCGCTCGCTTCTGTCTCGATGGAGCAGGGGCGCATTGCGGTCGGGCGTGCGCTCGGCGCAAACGTACACACAGAGCCGGGCAGCTATCCTTACGGCATCTACACCATCCCCGAAATCTCTTTCGTCGGCAAGACCGAGGAGCAGTTGACCGACGAGGACGTGCCCTATGAGACGGGCGTCGCCTACTACCGCGAGATCGCGCGCGGGCAGATTCGCGGCGACACGACCGGGCGCTTGAAACTCATCTTCCACCGCGAGACGCGCGAAATTCTGGGCGTCCACATCATCGGCGAAGGCGCAACCGAGATACTGCACATCGGCCAAGCCGTATTGGTCTTAAAAGGCACGGTTGATTATTTCGTCAATACCGTCTTCAACTACCCGACGCTCGCCGAGTGCTATAAAGCGGCCGCCTTCAACGGCATCAACAAGCTCGCGCGCTTCGCCAGTTGAGTTGCAGGGAAAGAGGTTAATTTATGACGCGGACAATCGGCGTGTTGGCAACGGAGCATGTTGCGGTCGGGCTGGTCGAGGCGCACAAACTCGTCGGCGCGATCCGACGCTTTCCCGAAACGGAGAGCCGGGCGGATCAGTTGGGCAACATGCCGGCGCAGGCGATTGTCGAGACGCTCGCGGAACAGATCGCTGCGGTCGCCGTCGAACATGACGTGGCGGCCATCGGCGTCGGTTTTCCCGGCGTCATACGCGACGGCGTCGTTGAAGACTCGCCCAATCTGCATCAGGTCAAAGGGCAAAAACTGCGCGCCGATCTCACGGAGTTGCTGCGCGGTCGGGGGCTGACTGCGCCCGTCGAGATCGTCCACGACGCCGACGCGCTCGCCGCCGGCCTTGCCGCCACCCACGCGCAACTCGACAAGGTGATCCGCGTCTGGGCGCTTCTTGGCAACGGCGTCGGCTTCGGGCGCTACCCGCAGGCCGACGGCTACTGGGAAGGCGGGCACTCGGTCGTCACGCTCGACCCGAAGGAGAACTTCTGCGGCTGCGGCGGGCGCGGCCACCTCGAAGGCATCATGGGCAACAACGCCATCCGGCGGCGCTTCCTCGATCTCGAACCCGAAGAGGTCTTCGCGCAGGCGCAAGGCGGCGACGAACGCTGCGCGGCTTTCGTCAAGCTCTACCACCGCGCGCTCGCCGCCGCGACCGCCACCAACATACACATGGAAGGCCCCGGCCAGTTCTTCATCTCCGGCCCCAACGCGCGGCACGTCGAACTCAACCTACTCGAAGGCTACCTGCACGACATGATCAAGATGAGTCCGCTGCAAGGCAGCAAGCTTGAAGTCGTCGCCTCGACGGACGAGACGATCATCATCGGCGCAGCCGTCAGCGCCGCGCAGGCGGCCCGGGCGCGCGGTTAACGCAGGGGTGGGGAAAGCTCTTGGCTTAAAATGACCTCCCTTCCGCAATTCAACTCGCTGCCGGAGAAGCTCGTCACGAACCTGCGCAATACGTTCGGCGCGGCGGGCGAGGCGTTGTTGCGCGAACTGCCGCGCATCGTGGCCGAGAGCGCGGCGCGTTGGGACTTGACGCTCGCCGCGCACTTTCCGAATCTCAGTTTCAATTACGTCGTACCGGGCCGACGCCGCGACGGCACTCAGATCGTGCTGAAGATCGGCGTGCCCGACAACAAAGAGTTGTTGACGGAGTTGGCCGCGCTGCGCGTCTTTAACGGGCGACGCATGGCGCGCCTCCTTGATGCGTTCGTGCCGGACGGCGTGCTGCTCCTCGAACGCATCCGGCCGGGCACGTCTCTGCTGCATGAGCCTGACGATGCGCGCGCCACGCGCATCGCGGCCGAGACGATGCGCGACTACTGGCCGGGCGTGCCGGCCGCACATTCGTTTCCGTCGGCCGCTAAATGGTGCGAGGCGTTTCAGCGATTGAGACGGCGATTCGACGGCGACACAGGCCCGCTGCCGGCGGCGCTCGTCGCTCGCGCTGAAGAGTTGGCGGCGGAGCTTTTGGCCTCGGCGCAGACAGCGGTGCTCTTGCACGGCGACCTGCATCAGGACAACATTTTGGCGGCGGGCGGCGCGGGCTGGATGACGATTGACCCTAAAGGAGTCGTGGGTGAACCGTGCTACGAGGTGGGCGCGTTCCTGCGTAATCCGCTCGACCTCTTTAACGATGCAGAGAGAGCGCGGGCGACGAGCGCACGCAGGCTCGACATATTCGCCGAAGTGCTCGGTTTTGATCGGGCGCGCATGGCGCGGTGGGCGCTCGTGCAGACCGTCTTATCCGCTTGTTGGAGTCTGGAAGATGGCGAGGGCGACTGGGCGGGCGCGCTATCCTGCGCCGAGACGTTTGCCCGCCTGTCGTAGCGAGCAGTAAGCCCTGCGCGGCTACGCGTTAATTCTCTCCCGCACGATCCTGATCCCTTCCCACGCGGGCAAGTGCCCGGCGGCGCGCGCCTGCACGATCCGTACCCACCAGTACGCGCTCAACAGCCTCGCTTGCCCCGTTTCAAGCCAATCATCATTGAGCCGAAATCGTCTCCACGGCAGCCACCAGTAGGCTTGTCGCCCGTGTGTCAGCCGGTTAAAGCCGACGTAGGCATATTCGAGCAGATGCACGGCATACTGACGTTCAGCCCGTCGCCACTCCGAGATCGTACCGGCATTGACGAGGCCGATGAGATCGCTGATCAAGGTTACTTGCTGCGCCAGTGTACTGTTCGGCGTGAGCCGCTCGCGGAGCGCCTGAATCAGCGCACAGACGTTCGACAGGCCACGGTTGAAGTCGCCGGTGATGGCGCGCGCGCGATCTATGGCCGGGGCGAGGTCGAATTCGCTGGCGAAAGCACGGTCTATGTTGCGCGCAAGGTCGCGGGCCAGATCAAGCGCGCGGTCTATGTTGCGCGTGCGTGTGTGCGAGCGATCAAGCAGGAACGATAACGACTGAGCGAGGTCGTGCGCCAGCGTATCGGCGACGGCGCGCTCAAGGTGGAGACCGAAGCTGCCGACGAGCGCGCGACTGAGGCCGAGGATGCGGCTCAGGTCGCGCGCACTCTCAAGCGCACTGTCTTCAACGACGAAGGCGCGCGCTAACACGTTAACGTCGATCACGTTGCTGGAGAGCGCATCTTCATAGAGTTGCGCGGGCGGCGGCGGCATATTCGGGCCCACCAGCAACGCAAGCTGCTGCCTGATCTCCTGCACGCGCGCGTCCGGCAGCACTAAATTGTAACCTATGCTCCAACCACCAAGCTCGGTATTTTTCGCGGGCTGCGCAAGCGCCTCCGTGCTGATCGGCAGGCGATAGAACGCGCTCCCGCCCTGTCGTTGGTTGAGCCAGTCACAAAAGGCTTTTGCATCCTCATCGCGCACGCCGCAGATGGGCGTGCTCGCTTGCCCGGCGCTGAAATGAAAGTCGCTCCAATGATCGGGCTGCAAGTGCTGACCTTGTTCGCGCATCTCGTCCAGAAAAAGCTGGTACTCGGCACAGTTGATGAAGGCGGCGTCAATCTCGCGCGTGTCGTCAATGCGCTGCATCGAGTTGCTGCGGGTGAGACTCAGGCGGCGCGAGAGTTGGGCTTCCGCCGCCAGCCGCCGGAGCGCCTGATCGGGTGATTCCAGCGCCGCCGTGATGTGCTCGTCAACGGCCCGGCGCACCTCTTCGCTGATCTCGCGCGCGCCTTCCTCCATAATCTCTGCGGCCAAGGTCAACGCCGGAATGTTATTGGCCGCCAGACACGCTTCGAGGATCGGTGTGGCATCGCCCTGCGCCGCGTACAGCCGGAGCGTCTCATGCCACCAACTGTTTTCGACGAGCCGACTCCAATCCGCCGGCGGCTTGCGCTCGGCCAGCCAGTAGGCGGCGGTCAGATATTCCTGAAAGGTCAGGTGCGCGAAACTCCAACGCCCGCTTTCGCGTTCGAGCAGCAGGCCGCTGCTGGCTTGCAGGTCGGTGAGAAAATTTTGCTGCCCTTCGCCGTTGACGCCGACGCGCAGGAGCAGAGGTTTGATCACGGCCAGCGCCCCGGCGGTGGCAATCTCGCGCCGTTCAAGTTTCATCATGTGCGCGGCGAGCGGCATCAGCACGACGCGTTTTTGATCCGTCGTCAGGTCTTCACTCTGCACGCCCTTCGCTTGCCGCCAGCGCCCGAGCAGCACTTCGCAAATCTCGCGGTACAACTCGATCCGGCTACCGGGCAGCGCGCCGCGATAACGATGCACCATTGCGATCATCGTCAACAGCAGCGGGTTGACGGTGAGTTCGTTGAGCGCCGCCACCTTCGGGTCGGCCAAGCGTTTCAGCAGGTCGTCGGCTTCCTGCCGCGCGCGCTGGCGCACGCCTTCGTCCACCTTGTTGCCCGCGCTGACGATCTCGTTCGCCAGATACCAGTTGCCGATAAACCTTTTCACCTGCTCGCCGCTGAAGGGCTGCACTTCTACGACGTTGGCGCGCTCAAGCGGCGCGTTCTCGTAGCCCTGCGGGCGCGAGGTGACGACGAAGCGGCAATTTGGATAATTGCGTAGTTGTTGATCGACCCAGCGCGAGATCGTCTTGCGCTGTTCCGCGCGCGCCACTTCATCCAGCCCGTCGAGCAGCACGAGACACGCGCCCCGGCGCAGTTGGCGCTCGAACCATTGCGGCGGAGCCTTTAACTCGGCATAGCGCTCACTGGTGAAAGCCTGTTGCGCCAACTGGCCGAGCGTGATGTTCGGCTGCTCGATAATCGCGGCGACGTGTTCGCGCAGGAACAGCAGCAGCGGCGTATAGGCACGCAGCCCGAAGCGGCGCTGCTGATTGGCGGCCAAGGTCACGGCCACGTGCTGCAACAGAGTTGTCTTACCGCAGCCGGGCGGGCCGACAATCGCCAGCGCAATCGCATCGCCCGCGCGGTCTTCACTGGCGCGCACGAAATCCCAGACGCTCCGGGCGCTGGCAAATGCTTTGACCGCGATGGGGTCGGGGTTCAAACGGTTGGGATTGGTCGAGGGCGAAATCTTCAAGTCCACAAAGACCTGATCCAACTTGAGCGTGAAGGTATTGATGAGGCCCAAGCCCCGCACATTGAAGACCTCGTGATTGATGCTCACCTGCTTGAGATAACGACGCTGGAAGCCGGGCGCTAACCGGGCCGGCATGGCCCGCAGCCAAGTGGCCGCGACTTTGATGGCGTCCTTCTTAAACTCTTCCCGCCAGAGTTCCGCCGCAAACTCTTGCGCGGCTCTACTGAGCACCAGCATCAACACCAAGCCTTCGTACAGCACGGCGAGCAGTACGCCGAGTCGCCAATGCTGCCTGAGCCAATCGGGCCGATACCAGTAGATGCCGCCCGCGCCGACGAGCAGGAGTAGCTGCGCGAGCGGCAGCCCGAGTTTTTGTAGCCGTTCGATTAGCCCGATGCCTTTATCCAGTTTGTCCAGCATGTAGTGCTCCATCTAAGCGAGGCTTACGGAGTGGCGGCGCGGCGGTGGCGAGGCGCAATCAATCCGGACGTAGTCTGGCAGAATAGAACAGAACGGCCGCAATTTCTAATAAAAGTTACAGCCGCAACCCGGCAGATTTCGTTGGCAGACAGGCGCGTGGATTTGCGGTAGGATAGCGGGCGCATGACGGGACTTGAGCGTTACGTCGGTCAGGTGCTCGATGAGAAGTACCGCCTTGAGCGGCTGCTCGGACAGGGCGGCATGGGCGCGGTCTATCTCGCCACGCATCTCGGCACGGAGCGCTTCGTCGCCTTGAAGCTCATCACGCCGCAGTTCATGCGCAACGCTGAGTTTGTCGAACGCTTCAAACGCGAGGCGCGCGCCGCCGGCCGGCTGCGCCACCCGAACGTGGTGGACGTAACCGACTTCGGCTTCGCGCGGGCGGGCACGGAGCGCGTCGCCTATCTCGTGATGGAGTATCTGGACGGCTGCACGCTCGGCGACGTGCTTGCGGAAGAGGTGCGCCTGCCGCTCGAATGGGTGGTAGACATACTCGAACAGGTCTGCTCCGCCGTACACGAGGCGCACCAGCAGGGCATCGTCCACCGCGACCTGAAGCCCGACAATATCTGGCTCGAACCAAACCGGCTCGGCGGCTATCGCGTCAAGGTGCTCGACTTCGGCATCGCCAAACTGGCCGAAGCGGGCACGACCGCGAGCGAGTCAACTGCGCCGTCGGCCATCGCGCCGCCCGTGCAGGTCGCAGCCGCGACAAGCGCGCCCGGCGCTGAGCGCGGGCCGGAAAAGATAAGCCGCGCGCCACGTCCCGCCGTCACCGACCTTGCAGCCGACACGCTCTTGCAGCCCGCCAGCCAGAACGACAACAGCAGCGGCCGCCCAAGCCAGCCCGACGCCGCGCGCGTTGCTGCGCCGCCTGCTTCGCTGGCCGGCGCGGCTGCCGCCGCCACGCCTGAGTCCGGCGAAACTGACGGCACGCTTTTGTTCCCGGCGCAGACCGCGCCTGCGCCCGCGCGCGTGACGCACGACGCAGCGGCCGACGCCGACGGGACGCGCCTGCTTGATCAAGCGACGCAGCCCGCGCCCGATCTGCCAGCGACCGTGTCCGCGGCGGCGACGGCGGCGGCGGCCGGGCTGACCCGCGTCGGCGCGATCATGGGCACGCCGCTCTACATGTCGCCCGAACAGTGTCGCGGCGAACAACTCGACGCGCGCGCAGACATCTACAGTCTCGGCGTCATCGCCTACCAGATGCTCGCGGGCACGCCGCCTTTTACGGGCGACATGATGACGATCATCGGGCAGCACACAGGCGCGCCCCCGCCCCCTCTGCGCGAGCAGAACCACAAACTGCCGAAGCGCGCCGAGCGCGTCGTCATGTCGGCGCTGGCGAAAGACCCGGCGGAGCGACCGCAGACGGCCGCCGCCTTCGCCAACTCGCTGCGCGCAAACGTGGACGGCCTCGGCGCGCTCTATCGCCGCGCCTTCGCGCTCTACAGCGAATACTTTCCGAAGTTCTTGCGCCTGTCGCTCATCGCGCATACTCCGCTCATTCTGCTCGCGCTCATGATGCTCACGCTGCAACTGCTGGACAAGCGTCTGCCGAAGGTGCTCTTTATCATCGGCATCGCCGTCGTCGGGCTATTACAGATCGCCGCCAACTTCCTGACCGCGTCGGTCATCTCCGGTGTGACCGCGATCATCGTCACGCAACTGACGGTTGCGCCGCTCCGCCCCGTCGAACTGCGCACGGCGTTCGCCGTCTTCCGCCGTCGCCTGCGCCCCTTCCTGCGCACGAGCATACGCATCAGCCTGCGCATCATCGTGGGCTTTATCCTCTTTGTCATACCGGGCTTGGTGATGACCACGCGCTACCTGCTCTACTCGCCCGTCGTGCTGATGGAAGGGTTGGAGCGCAAGGCGGCGCTGCAACGTGCGCGCGCGCTGGCGGCGCGCTCGTGGCGCACGGTCATCTTTGTCACGCTCATCCAGTTCCTCGTGCCGATGGCGGTTGGCGCGCTCATGGGCCGCTTATCTGTGGCCGGCCACCGCTCGTCGGCCGACCCGCGCGTTAAGATCACGACGAACCTATCGTCGCTCATCAACATCTTCATCCTGCCGCTTATGTCTATCGTGCCGGCGCTGCTCTATCTGAAGATGCGGCAGTTGGGCGGCGAGACGCTCAACGAGGTGCTGGCGCAGATGGAAGAGGTCGAACCCGTGCGCAGCCGTTGGCAACAGCGCATGCGGACGCGCCTGACCATCAACACACCGCACAACCGCACTTAATAACCGCCCGTTTAAGAAACGAGTTGCCACCAACCCATGAGCTTTACCAAACTCGCAGCGTCTCTGTTCGCCGTGCTCGCCCTGTGCTGCGCCGGTGCGGGCGATGAACTGTCGCGCACACGTACACGTTCACGCGCACTCGCCGTAAAAAAAGTGTCCGCGCCGCCCTGGATTAGCGCGCAGCCCAAGCCGCGCGCCCCGCAAGCTGCTTACGTCGCGGACGAGTTGCTGGTGCAGTTCGCGGATGCGAAAACGATGCGCGCGGCGCGCACGACGCACGCGCAGACGGGTGCGACGGTGCTCGGCGAGTTCACCTTCGCCGCGTGGCAGCACATACGCCTGCCGCGCGGTTTGAGCGTTAAGGCGGCGCTCCTGCGCTACCGTCAAGCGCCCGGCGTCATCAGCGCGCAGCCGAACTACCTCTATCACCTCGCGGACACGACGCCGAACGACCCTCTCTTCAATCAGCAATCCGGCTTGCAGCAGATCAAAGCGCTGCTTGCGTGGGACGTGACGACCGGCGCAAGCAGCGTCGTCGTCGCCATCATCGACACCGGCATACGCTACACGCACGAAGACCTGAGCGCGAACATGTGGCGCAACCCCGGCGAGATTCCGGGCAACGGCGTTGACGATGACGCCAACGGCTACGTGGACGACATCTACGGCATTGACACCGCCAACAACGACACAAACCCGCTGGACGATTTCGGGCACGGCACACACGTCGCCGGCATCGTCGGCGCAATCGGCAATAACGCGGTCGGCGTGGCGGGCGTCAACTGGCAGGTGCGGCTGATGGCGCTCAAGATGTTCGACGCCAGCGGCAACGGCACTTCGGCAACGGCCGTCGCGGCCTTTCAATACGTCGTGATGATGAAGCGGCGCGGCGTGAACGTGCGCGTGACGAACAACAGTTGGGGCGGCGCACCCGAAGCGCCCGCCTTCGATCAGGCGCTCAAGAGCGCGTTCGACGCGGCGGCCGCCGCCGACATGCTCAACGTCTGCGCCGCCGGCAACTTCAACACCAACACGGACGCCGCGCCCTTCTACCCCGCGAGCTACGAACTGCCGGCCATCATCTCGGTTGCCGCCTCGGACGCGCTCGACAATCGCGCGGGCTTCTCCAACTACGGCGCAACGTCGGTCGATCTGGCCGCGCCCGGCGTCTCAATCCTGAGCACCTTCAACAGCGGCGACACGGGTTACGGCCAAATGAGCGGCACTTCCATGTCTGCGCCGATGGTCACGGGCGCGGCGGCGCTCCTCGCAGCGCACGACGCCACGCTCAGCGCGCTTTCGCTCAAGGCGGCGCTCCTGAACTCAGTTGACGTGCTACCGCAGTGGTCTGGGCTTGTGCTGACGGGCGGTCGGCTAAACGTCGCCCGCGCGCTGCAAACGTCCTTCGCGTGCGCCTTCAACGCGACGCCCGCGAGCGCCACGTTCAGCGCGAGCGGCGGCGCGGGCAACGTCAGCGTCAACGCTACGGCGGGCTGCAACTGGGTGGCGACGAGCAACGCCGCGTGGCTCACGATAGACTCCGGCGCAAGCGGCGCGGGCAACGGCGTGGTCAACTACACGGTCGCCGCCAACAACGGTGCGACGCGCACCGGCACGCTCGTCGTCGCCGATCAGATCATCAACGTCACACAGGCCGCAGGCGTGCCGCCGCCCGACCCGACGCCCACGCCGGTCGGCGCGGGCCAAGTCCTCATCACAGAGTTTCGCATTGACGGCCCGCAAGGCCCCGAAGATCAATTTGTCGAGCTTTACAACAACACGGATCAGACGCTCACGGTCTGGACGCACGACGGCTCGGCGGGCTGGGCACTCGTCTCCGCGACCGCTGCTGGCGGCACGCTCGCACCGCTCTACGTTATCCCCAACGGCACGACCTTGCGCGCACGCACGCACTATCTCTACACGCCCGCGCGCGGCTACAGCCTCGCGCCCTACGGCGGCGCAAACGGGGCTGCGCCCGACGCGACCGGCCCCGCCATCTACACGCACGCAGCAGATGCGCCCTTCGTCGGTCTCGCCCTCTTCCGCACGAGCAACCCGGCAAACTGGACGGCCGACTTCCGGCTCGACGCCGTCGGCGGCACGCTGAGCGCCGCGCTCCTGCGCGAAGGCGCAGGGCTGGCGCAGAACTTCGCCTTCGTCTCCGACGTGCAATACAGTTGGACGCGCAAACTAACGACCGGCCTGCCGCAGGACACGAACGACAACGCGCAGGACTTCGCGCTCGTCTCGACCAGCGGCGGACTGCTCGGCGGCGTGCAAGCAACCTTGGGCGCACCGGGCCCTGAGAACGGCGCAAGCCCGCTCCAACGCAACGCGCAGATCAAAGCGGCGCTCATAGACACGCAGGTCGGCTCGACCGATCCGCCCAACCGCGTGCGCGACACCACGGCCGTCCCGAATGGCGCGCAGGGCACGCTCATCATCCGGCGCAGATTCAAGAATGGCAGCGGGCGCGCCGTCACGCGGCTGCGCTTTCGCATCGTGGACATCACGACGCTCGGCACGCCCAATCCCGGCGGCGCACAGTCGGACGTGCGCGCGCTCGATTCCCTTGACGTGACGGTGACGACGACGGGCGGCGCGGTGCTTGTCAAAGGCACGACGCTTGAGCAGCCCCCAACACAGATCGCAGGTGGCGGGTTGAATTCGACGTTGACGGTGGCGCTTAACAATGGCGTCTTGACGAACGGGGCAAGCGTGGACGTGCAGTTCCGCTTAGGCGTGCAGACGAACGGGCGCTTCCGCTTCCTCATTAACGTCGAAGCACTACCATGAGGCGTAGGGCTGAGGGTTTGAGGGAATGAGGAATGAGGAATGAAAACATAAACGCTAAAGTTGCGCGCGGTTCTCATCAACCGGCGGCCCACGCCCCGCATCCCTTTCGCGCGCACGGCTACGTCGGGCTTGGCATCATCATTCTGGCGGAGCTACTGCTCATCGCGGGCGAGCCGTTCGTCAGTCATTGGCTGACGCCGATTGCGTGGACGGGTTATCTGCTGTTTACGGATGCGCTCATCTACCGGCTGCGGGGTCGGTCGCTGATGGTGACGAACCGCGTGGAGTTGCTCGTCGTCGCCGTCGTCTCCATCGCGTGCTGGTGGCTCTTTGAGTTCTACAACTCGCCGCGCTTCTGGCAGAGCGATCTGGAACTCTGGTGGCATTACCACGACATCGTGCGTAACCCTTACCTGCGCCGCGTCGGCTACGACTGGGCGTTCGCCACGATCTTCCCCGCGCTGTTTCAGACCGCCGAGCTATTGCACGCGATGCTCTGGCGCACGGCCACCCTTGCGCGCCCTCGCAAACTCTCGCGCGCGGCACTCTACGCGATCATCCTTGTCGGCGCGTTGGGCGCGTTGCTGCCGTTCATTATTATCTCGGCGTGGCTCGTGCCGCTCGTGTGGACGGCGCTCTTTCTCGTCTTCGATCCGCTCAACGCCTTGCGCGGCTGGCCGTCGATCACGGCCGACCTTGCGCGCGGGTACTGGCGCAGGCTCGCGGCGCTCTGTCTGGCCGGTCTCGTCTGCGGTTTCCTGTGGGAGTTCTGGAACTACTGGGCGCTCTCGCGCTGGACTTACACCGTGCCGTATCTGGGTCACATTAAATTCTTCGAGATGCCCGTGCTCGGCTATCTAGGCTATCCGCCCTTCGCGCTCGAATGCTGGGCGCTCTACATCTTCGCGCGCTCGCTGCTCGGTGCAAAACCCGCCGCCGCGCAGATGAACGCCGCGCCCATCGTGATTGATCTGGAGTACACATCGGAGGGCTGAAACTTTGGAATAATATAGCTGGCTCACCTATCATTTGCTACCCGCTGAAACATGAGCCTATGTCAGCATCACCAGCACAGCTTGAAGTAGAGGCTGAAAATTCAGGTCGATTTCTGATGTGCTGTAGGGATAGCTTGCCAATTCCACAAAAGAACCTTTTTGTGGAATTATACCGCGCTCACTATGCCTATGCCCTAAATGTCTGATCCCAGACTTACTGTGGTATACTCTCTTCTATTAGACCAGTTCTTTCGACAACTCAACACTCGACATCGGGAAGAGCTTAAAGACCTTCTCCTTGTGCCGCCTGCTGTGTTCTATGCACGCAACCACTTGATAGGAGATAATCCGATGTCCACGACACCTCGCCCGCCACTTAAAAACCACATTCTAGCCTCGTTACCTCCGGAAGATTACGAGCGAATTGCTAGCCATTTAGAACAAGTCGAGTTGCCTCTTGGCAAAGTGATTCAGGAAGCTGGAGAGAAGATCACGCACGTTTATTTCCCTGAAAGATCAATGGTCTCGCTAGTCTCTCACACGCTTGACGGCGATAGTGTCGAGGTCGGCATAGTCGGCTTCGAGGGGATGGTCAGCATCTCCGCCGTGCTGGGGGTTGATAAATCCCCGCACGAAATGCTCGTGCAGATTCACGATGGTGCGATGCGCCTGGCGGTGCCGGTGCTGCTCGAAGAGTTCAAGCGGGCGGGGGCATTACACGATAAGTTATTGCGTTATACGCAAGGGCTGCTGTTGCAGACTTCGCAGGTCGCCGTCTGCAATGCAAAGCACTTGGTCTCGGAGCGACTGGCACGCTGGCTCCTGATGAGCCAAGACCGTTGTGTGTGCGATGATCTGCCGTTCACGCACGAGTTCCTCTCCCTGATGTTGGGTGTGCGCCGCGCTGGAGTGACGGAAGCAGCCCTTATCCTCCAAGCGGAGGAGTGCATCAGCTACAAACGAGGGCGTGTCAAAATATTAGATAGGCAGGGCTTGGAAGAACATACCTGTGACTGTTACGAGGTCATCAAAGCAGAGTTTAATCAATTAGTAAGCTAGTGTTGGATACAATCCCTCTACCTTTTCAAAACTCTATTCCACAAAATAACTCTGCTGTGGAATTGCCGTGTTTAATAAAGAAGCGGCATTTGGACTAAGTGTCTTATAAGGTGAAATTGAATAAAGATGGATTTTTAACCACTACACGTGAGTCAAATATATTTATGCCAAAACTTTCGCCCGCCGCCCACGTATTCTAAAGTCATTATGAGACACTCGCTCCTGCGCGCCGCCTGCCTGCTCGCCATGTCATTCGCCGCCGCACAAGCACAGTCGCCGCCCGGCACGTACACCACTTACGTCAGCGATAAACCCGTCGTCATAGACCACTACACGATCGCGACCGACAGCGACGGCACGCTCAAGACCGAAGCGACATTAAGCGCGCCCACCGGCGGCCAAGCGCAGACGGCCGTGACGATTGCGCGCGCGCACCGGCCCGTCAGCTTTGCGCTGTCAGTCGGCGACAATAAATTGATCACGGCCGATTTCACCGGCGCGAACGTCAAGCTCTACAGCGCGGGCCAACCTGAGCGCGAGCAGCCGACGAAAGCGACGATGGTGTTGGAGAATCTACTCTGGCATCAGTTCTTCTTTCTGCTCGATCAATACGACGAACGCGCGGGCGGACAACAAAACTTCATCGCGTTTCTGCCGAGTCAGTCCATTGATTATCCGATCACGGTCGAGCGCACCGGCACACCCGACTATCAGGCGGGTGGGCAGACCATCAAAACGCGCCGCTATCATCTCGTCGCCAACGGCGCGCTCGCGCTCGAAATGTGGACGGACGAGGCGCGCGTGCCCATGTTGTTCTACAACGCGGCGCAGCAACTCAAGATCGTCCGCGCGGGCGCAGAGAGTTTGGCCACGGTGGTCTTCGCCGACGTGCCGAAGGCGGCGGCAGCGGCCACCTACCAGCCGCCCGCTTACGCCGCGCCGTCGGCTTTCCGCGAACAACAGGTGACGGTCGGCGCTGGGACTGAATGGGCGTTGCCTGCGACGTTGACGCTACCGAAAGGTGCGGGGCCGTTCCCGGCGCTCGTGCTCGTGCATGGCTCAGGGCCGAACGACCGCGACGAGACGCAACTGGCGAACAAGCCTTTCCAAGACCTCGCGTGGGGCTTAGCTGCACAGGGCATCGCCGTGCTGCGCTACGACAAGCGCACGCTCGTCCATCCAAACAAGCTCGTCGCGCTGGCGAACTTCACCGTCAAAGATGAGACGATTGACGACGCGCTCGCCGCCGTCGCGCTCCTACGCAAGACCCCGGACGTAGATGCGAAACGTATCTTCGTGCTCGGCCACAGTCTCGGCGGCGCGCTCGTGCCGCGCATTGGTCTGGCGGATAAGGGCGACATCGCCGGTTTCGTCGTCTTCGCCGGTGCGACGCGCCCGCTCGAAGACGAATGGGTGCGGCAATTCGAGTATATCTACGGCCTCGACGGTCAGATCACACCGGCCGAGCAGGCCGAGATCGACAACTACAAACGGCAAGCGGCGCGGGTCAAGCAACTCACGCCCGCCGATGCTGCGCGCAACAACAAAGAACTCCTGCTCTACATCCCGCCCAGCTACTGGCTCGACCTGCGCGGCTACTTCCCGCCCGCCGTCGCGCTCAAACTCAAACAACCGCTCCTCATTCTGCAAGGCGAGCGCGACTACAACGTGACGCTCGACGCCTTTCACGACTGGCAGCGCACGCTCGGCAAACGCACGAACGTCACCTTCAAAAGCTATCCCAAACTCGATCACCTCTTCCTCGAAGGCACAGGCCCTGCGAGCAACGCCGACTACGCCCGGCCGCGCAACATCCCGAAATACGTCGTAGACGACATCGCCGCGTGGCTTAAAAGTCAGCGCTAAGTTTGCACTGGGGCCAGCACCGCAAACAGCGTCAAGCACCCGCCAGCGCCACGAATAAAGACCGCCCATAGGCGTCCTCTATTCGCCGCGCCGGTTAGCCGCCGCGTCTGCTGCGCGTTTGAGACTTTGGGCGCGAGCCGTTAAACTCTGCGGTTTGATGCGAGCAATTATTGGCTACCGAGGTGTGTATGAGCGTAAGTCAGACAGATTTTGAGCGATTTCTCCAACAACACGACGACGCGGCGTGGGCGCAGACGCTTCAGGAGTTGCTGCCCGCCATCCACGAAGTTGACCGCACCGCGACGCGCATCTGGTTCGCCTTCTTTCCGCTGGCGCTCCAACGCGCGCTGGCCGCCGCCCCCGATCCGGCGCAACTGGCGCAGAAATTGTTGCTGCAAGGCAAGTATTACCTGAAAGATCAGATCGACACCTCGCACACGTTTCTCTACGGCCACCGCTTCTGGCCCGAAGTTAAGCTGGCGACGACGGCGCACGACGCCGGCTTCAAACGCGCCGCCAACGCCACGCTCGCCGCGCAGATTCGCAGTGTCGCCCGCGCCGTTGCGACCGAGCGCCGGATGGACGAGGCGCTGCTCACAGGCATCACGGCCGTCGCCTTTATGACCGTGCAGCAAGTTGGCCTGCCGGCGTTTCGCGCTACGCCCGGCGCGGTCGCGCTCGACCGCAAGCGCGCGAAGTTGTCGCCCGCCGAAGTGCTGCGGCAGCGCGCGAAAGACGACAGTCAGGGCGTCTTAGGTTTCCTGCGCACGACCGACAAGCGTTGGACGGTGGTGTGGAATGAGAACAACGAAGCGGCGCGCTTCAAGATGTTCAATAGTCAGGAGGTCGCCTCGGCCGCTGCGACCGACGAGCGCGACTGGTGGCAGAGCGATCCGCGTTGCACCGTGGGCGAAGGGCCGATCCCCGTGCAGTGTCGTTCGGCTTCGTGCGGCACGTGCTGGGTTGGCGTGCTCGGCGGCGCGGAGAAGTTGTCGGACGTAAGCGAGCGTGAACGCAAGGCGCTGCGCCTGTTCGGCTACATCGACACGGACGAGCCGCGCCCCATCATCCGGCTCTCCTGTCAGGCGCGCGGCGCGGGTGCGGTCTCAATCGTCATCCCGCCGTGGAACGGCGTCTTCGGCAAGTACGTGCGCGCGCAACAGGGCGCGCAGGCACAGGCGCAAGGGCCGACGGTCGAAGCGAGCGCGTAGCAACTGAACGGCATCTAGATCATGGCTAAAGCAGAAACACAGGGCGTGCAGCAGCAGACGCCGCCGCCACTTGGGCGCGACCGAGCGGGCGTGGTTGCGCCGACGGCGCTCGCCGACGTGATCCAGTGGTTCTTAGACCACGACTCGCGCGTGAACATGATTCGCCATCCGAAGGTCGAAGAGTTGTTTCAGTGGAAGCAGGCGGCCAGCCGGCAGGCGGGCGAGGAGGTCTATCGTTTCGAGAGCGCGGAAGACCGGCTCGCCGTCGGCATCGTACAGGCCGTCGTCGCGCACGCAGGCGAGCGCGCGTTGCACGAATGGATCAGCCAACTCTTAAACGCGCTCGACGAAGCAGCGCAGACGAACGAAGAGTTGGCGCAAAGTTATCAACTGGACGCTCAGGTCCCTTCGGCCGTCGCCGAAGCGCACAAGCTTACGACCGAACGTGCGCGTGACATTTATCTGACCTGCTGCTGGCTCGAAGCTCTCTGCACGGCCGAGGTGCGCGTGCTCGGCTGGGTCTATCAGGAGCTTTACGGTCGCCCCTTTCATCCGAGTAATTTTTAGACCGCGCCCCCGAAGCGGCTGACGAGGTAAGAACTCATGCCCGAAAGACCAAGTTACACTAACAACTCGCAGACGCTGGTGCTCGACGCCGACAACTTTACGTTCGAGACCGTCGAACAGGAGAACGGGCGCGCAACCGTCGTGCGTTTTCCCCTCAATAACCCGCAGGTGCGCGCGGGCGACGTGCTGCTCGTCCTCGATGGCACGGACATACACTTTCACGGCATGATCGGCATCGTCAACGAAGACGGCTCAGCCGTCGCCACCGACCGGCGCGGCTCGCTGCTGCCCGCGACGGTGCAGTAAGGGGTGCGGGCTGAACGAAAAGCAACAAGCTTTTTCTTCATCCCTCATCCCTCAAAGCATCCACTGTGCGCGGTTGTCGTAGTAAACAGGCGAGCCGGTTGGGTGTTGCCGCTTCCATTCTTTGTAGCGCGCGTGTAGTCGTTCGTAGCGTGCATCTGAAGACTTGAGCGCGCGGTGCGGGATCTCTTGCAGGTAGCGTTCGACTCGCCAGACGTTGTGCTGCGCGAAGCGCCAATCGTAGTTACCCAGTTCAGACAGATCGCCCAAGCCGTAGCCGGTGATGCGCCCCGTCAGATCGACATAAGGATCGAAGTAGCTCCACGTTAAATCGCGCAGACTGCGAAAGACGGGGCGGCGTCCGTGCAGACCCGTGTCGCGCGAGCGCGCGACCGCGCCCCAACGCCCGCGCGCGCGGAAGACGAAGACAACGTGGTCGAGCTTGTCCTGCGATGCAAGACTCAGCAAGAGCGGCGGATAACCGTGCTGTTCGAGGATGACGGCGGCGATGAGCGCGGCTTCGAGACAGTGGGCCGCGCCGTGTCGCAGCGCCGCGCGAAACGAGCGCAGCGTCGCGCCCGTGCGCTCGCGGTTGTATGGCAGCGCCGTCAAAAAACGCTGCACCTGCGCGGGCGTGCGCTCGGTCTGGATCAGCCCCCACTCGCGGTGTGTAAAGGCCGCGCGCGCCGGTTTCATAGCCACAACGGCAGCATACATTAGAAGGCGTCCGGGCCGTCAGCCATGTGCAAGACGAAGCCGGCGGGCGGCTCTCGGCCGACGGCCCGCGCCGGCTTGAGCTTTGCAAAGCGGCGGCCCGTTTTACCTGTCTGCGGGCCGACTATTTCCCCTTTGCCTTTCGCGCCCGTTGGCGGTAAAGTGCCCGCCGTTATATCGAGTTTGCGGCTCACCTCGGCGCACCTCCGGCGACGCCCGTTAAGGAGTCAAAACACTAAATGTCAAACAGCATCCCTCTGTCAGGCGCGGCGGCGCGCGGCGCGGCCGAACTGCCGCTTTATCAGAGTCTCAGCCCGGATCAGATCGTCGAGTTGAACGAGATGCTCGAAGAGGTCACGTATCGGGCCGGCGAAGTGATCTTCCACGAGCACGATCTGGGCGACGCCGCTTACATCATTCGCAGCGGCGCGGTGCGTATCTGGACGCACGACGAGGACGCGCGCGAGGTCACGCTGGCGCGGCTCGGCCCTGACGACTTCTTTGGCGAGTTGGCCGTGCTCGACGGCAGCCCGCGCTCCGCCAGCGCGAGCGCCGACGAGGACTCCGTTCTCGGTCGCCTCAGCAAAGAGAAGATGCAGAAGTTTCTGCTGGCGCACCCGCAGGCCGCGCTCGTCATGATTCAGGAGGTCGGGCGGCGTCTGCGCCAGACCAACAAGATCGTCTCGCAGCGCATCACGCGCAACATCAACGTCGAGATGGACGAGCAGATGACCTTCGGGCAGCGCATCGCCGATAAGGTGGCGACCTTTGGCGGCTCTTGGACGTTCATCTTCATCTACTCAGGTTTCCTGCTCGCGTGGATGGCGATGAACACGTTCGTGCTGGCGCACATGGGCAGCGGCGAGAACGGTAAGGCGTTCGACCCTTATCCCTACATCCTCTTGAACCTCATGCTCTCGATGACGGCGGCTTTGCAAGCACCGATCATCATGATGTCGCAGAACCGCGCGGGCGAGAAAGATCGGCTTGCCGCCGAGAACGATTTCCGCGTCAACCTCAAGAGCGAACTGATGCTCGAAGAGATGACGCGGCGCATGGAGCGCCTGCAAAACGATCAGGTCGAAGAGTTGCTGCTGCTGACGCGTGCGCTCAGTCAGCCGAGCACTGGCTCCGAGGCTAACGGGCAGCGACCCGGCGCAACTTGATCCGGCCCGTCTAATGATGTATGAATCTAATCTAATACGCACATAAAAATTCTAAATCGCTCCCCGGAACCGCACTAGCAGGGACTTTTTTGTGAGTAGAACCAGACGCAGCATACCGCCGCAGCAGCCGCCGCAACGCTCTAACGCCGAGCAGGAAGCACACGGGGCCGCCGAACGGCTCAACACGCAGATCGAGACGGCCTTGGCCGCCATGCCCGTGCGCGCCCCCGAAGCGGCCGACGAGTTAGAGGCTTACGCTGACCGGATCGAACGCACGGCCCGCGACCTCTCCGTGGCCCTGCGCGAATTGGCCCGCCAGCGTCGTGCTGACACGAGGGATGAGGGATGAGGGATGAGGGATGAAAGCGTGAGCGCGCCCAGAGCGGTCTGCTATCAAACCCTCAGCCCTTAATTTTAAGGAGAAGCTAATGGCAGCATCGGTTTTGACGAAGGAGAGCGGCGGGGCGCACGAGGACAAGGGACACCGGCGCAGCACGCAGGGTCTCGACACCTACGGCATCACGCAGGCCTCGTCCGTCTACTGGAATCTGACCACGCCGGAACTCTACGAAGAGATCGCGCGCCGCAACGAGGGTCTCATCTCCGCGCACGGTGCGCTGCTCGTGGACACGGGCGAACACACGGGCCGCGCCGCCAAAGACAAAGCCATCGTGCGCGACGCGACGAGCGCCGATAAAGTTTTCTGGGGCGAGGTCAACAAAGAATTTTCGCCGGAGAAGTTCAACGCGCTGCGCGACCGCATGATGGCCGCGACGGCCGGGCGCGACCTGTTCGTGCAGGACACTTATGCCGGCGCAGACCCGCGCTATCAACTGCCCGTCCGCATCATCACCGAACTCGCGTGGCACTCGCTCTTTGCGCGCACGATGTTCATCAACAAGACGGACGACGCGGTGGACTTCAAACCGGAGTTCACGATCATCAACCTGCCGAGTTTCAAAGCCGACCCGGCGCAGGACGGCACGCGCGCCCCGACGTTCATCCTCATGGACTTCAGCCAGCGCCTCGTGCTCATCGGCGGCACGAGCTACGCGGGCGAGACGAAGAAAAGCGTCTTCACGATCTTGAACTACCTGCTCCCGCAGCGCGGCGTGATGTCCATGCACTGCTCGGCAAACGTCGGCGACGCCAACGACGTGGCCATCTTCTTCGGGCTATCGGGGACGGGCAAGACGACTCTGTCGGCCGACCCGGAACGGCGCTTGATCGGCGACGACGAACACGGCTGGTCTGAAGACGGCGTCTTCAATTTCGAGGGCGGGTGCTACGCGAAAGTGATCCGGCTCTCGCCCGACGCCGAGCCGGACATCTATCGCACCACGCGCATGTTCGGCACGGTCATGGAGAACGTCGTGTTCGACCCGGCGACGCGCATCCCCGATCTCGACAACGCCGCGAAGACCGAGAACACGCGCGCCGCTTATCCGCTGACTAGCATCCCGAACATCGTGCCCGAAGGGCACGCAGGCCACCCGCGCAACATCATCATGTTGACGGCGGACGCCTTCGGTGTGCTGCCGCCCGTTGCACGGCTCACGCCCGAACAGGCGATGTACCATTTCCTTTCCGGCTATACCGCCAAGGTCGCTGGCACGGAGCGCGGCGTGACCGAACCTGAAGCGACCTTCTCCACCTGCTTCGGTGCGCCCTTCATGGTTTTGCATCCGGGCGTCTATGCCGACTTGCTGGGTCAGCGCATGGCCGAGCACAACGCCGCCTGCTGGCTCGTCAACACGGGTTGGTCGGGCGGCCCTTACGGCACAGGGCAGCGCATGTCCATCAAGTACACGCGCGCCATGATTCGCGCCATCCTCGACGGCTCGCTCGCCGCTATCGAGACGCGCCCCGATCCGGTCTTCGGCGTCGGCGTGCCCGTCGCCTGTCCCGGCGTGCCGGCGGAAGTGCTCACACCGCGCAACACCTGGCAAGACCCGGCAGCCTACGACCGCAAGGCGAAGGAACTTGCGCGCCGCTTCAACGATAATTTCAAGAAGTATGAATCGGGCGTGAGCGAGTCTGTCCGCGCGGTTGCCCCGAAAGCCGACTGACGAAACACGAAAATCAACTGACCGCAGAAGGGCGACAACGC
>DASVQA010000164.1:0-22222 GCA_036389375.1 Pyrinomonadaceae bacterium
GGATGGACGGGCGGCAGTTGGCGAGTTACAACGCCGACTATATCTACAGCGAACAGGCCCGACCCATCATCGAAATGCTCAACGAAGCGCTCAAAGAGAGCTTTCCTGAGTTCAAACTTTTTCATAACTCCGACTTTCGCAACACGCTCATCTTTCGCGGCGTCCAACTCGATCCGAAAGCCCTGCGCTGTCCCGAGCCGCACGAGAGTCACGGGGTCGAGTTCGACGTAAACGCCTTGATAACCGCCAGCGAGCCGCGCGGCCAAGCCGCCGCCGCGCGCATCAATCAATACCTCGCCCGGACGGCCGAACTGCTGCGCGACGAGCAGGCCAACATGATCTTCCCTTGGAGTCCGTCGAAGGTCTTACGCCTGCCCGCCTTTAGCGAGCACACGGGCTTTGTCGGCAAAGTCGCGCTCGTCGGCTGCATGGACTTTCTGCACGGCATCGCCAAAGCGGGCGCGCTCGAATCCTTCAAGGTCGGCAACGGCCGGCCCGATACGGACTACGCCGCGAAAGGCGCGAAGGTCGTCGAGCTATTAACGCAGGGCTACGAGTTCGTCATCTGTCACGTCAACGCGCCGGACGAAGCCTCGCACATGGGCGATCTGGCCGGTAAAATAAGGGCGCTCGAAATGATCGACGCGCACGTGGTGCGGCCCGTCGTGGAATACTTCCAGCGCAACGAAGCGGAACTGGGCGGCGTCATGCTCGTGCCCGACCACTACACGAACCATGCCGCCGTGGCCGCCAACTCCAAGCGCATCGAGATTCATTCGATCCACGCCGTCCCCTTTGTGCTGTGGAACGGGCGCGAGCGCGACGAGGTCTGCTGCTATAGCGAAGACGACGCCGAGCGCGGCAAGTACGGCCGCGCGCCCGTCAGCCATCTGGACTTATTGCGCCTGCTCGGTCTGCAACAGGCGCGCGGCGTCAGTCAATAGCGCGCCCTGTTCGTCAAGCATTAGCCGCTCAGCAAACCGAAGAGATGCAAAACACAGAAGTCATCGTCGAACAGTTCGAGCTATCGCCGCAGCAGCGCCACGTCTGGTCTTTGCCGCAGACGGGCCCGCGCACGCCTTACGTGGTGCAGGGCCTCGCGCAGATCACCGGGCCGCTCAAACCGGAACTGCTGCGCGCTACCTTGCACGACGCGGTTGAGCGCCACACGATCCTGCGCACCGCTTTCAAACTCGACCCGGAAACCGACCGCCCACTGCAAACGCTCAACGACGATGCGGCGTGCGTCATAGCCGAGCACGATCTCGCAGGTTTAGCGGCGCACGAGCAGACCGCGCGGCTCGCCGAGTTGTTGACGACGGCGCGGCAAGCAACGCTCGATCTGGCGCGCGGCGGACTGTTGCAGGTGGCGCTCTTGCAGTTGGGCGCGGAGCGGCACGCCCTGCTGCTGACCTTGCCGGCGCTCTGCGCCGACCGCGCCACGCTCGCGCATCTGTTGCGGGACATCAGTCGCAGCTATGAAGCGCGCGGGCGCGGCGCGGAGTTGACCGACGAGCCGATGCAGTACGTTGACCTCGTCGAATGGCAGAACGAACTGCTGACCTCTGAAGAGACCGAGCCGGGCCGCGCATACTGGCGGGCGCAAAGCTTGGCTGTGCTTGCCGCCTTGAAGTTGCCCGCCGAGCAGACGCCGGCCGGTGCGTCGGGCTTTAGCCCGCAAGTGTTCACCGCGCCGTTTGCACAGGACGTTTCCGCGCGGCTCGCTACTCTGGCGGCAGCATACAGCACCTCTGAGTCGGTCGTCCTGTTGACCTGCTGGCTGACGCTGCTGTGGCGGCTGACAGGTCAACCCGAAGTGTTCGTCGGCGCAGCTTACGACGGGCGAAAGTATGAAGAGTTGCAGGCGGTGCTGGGCCCGCTCGCCAAGTACCTGCCGGTCGGCGCGCGTGTGAGCGAGCAGACGCGCTTCGACGAACTGCTGGCACAGGTGGCGCAGGCGGCGGGCGAAGCTCACAAGTGGCAGGAGTCCTTTAGCTGGGAGACTGCAACCGGCGTGGCCGAAGCCGCGAACGCTCTCATGCCTTACTGCTTCGAGTACGTCACCGCGCCCGCGCCTTACGTGGCGGGCGACGTGTCGTTCGCGCTGCAAGGCCAGTACGAGTGTGCGGAACATTTCAAGGTCAAGCTCGCTTGCACGCAGACGCCTGCGGGGCTGCACGCGGAATTTTATTACGATGAGGGTTTGTTCAGCGTCGCCTCGATCGCGCGACTGGCGGAAGAGTTGCAGACGTTGCTGGCGAGCGCGGCCGACGCACCGACGGCGCGGCTCACCGAACTGAATTTCGTCGGTGCGGCTGAACGCCAACTGCTCTTGGCCGACTTCAACGCGACGCAGGCTGACTTTGCGCTTGATGTCTGCCTGCCTCAACTCATCGAAGCGCAGGTGGCGCGCACGCCTGAGCAGATCGCCGCCGTCTTTGAAGCGCAGCATCTGACCTACGCGGAGTTGAACGCGCGCGCCAACCAACTGGCGGGCTACCTGCGCTATTTCGGCGTCGGCCCCGATGTGCCGGTCGGCGTCTTGATGGAGCGGTCGCTTGAGATGCTGGTCGCGCTGCTCGCGGTCTTGAAAGCGGGCGGCGCTTACGTCCCGCTCGACCCGGAGTACCCGCAGGAGCGCCTCGCCTTCATGCTCGCAGAGTTCGACAGCCCCGTTCTGCTCACGCAGCAACGGCTGCTCTCCGTGCTGCCCGCACACGCCGCGCAGGTACTCTGTCTCGACACGCAATGGGACGCGGTCACGAACTTCAGCACAGAGAATCCATCGGTCACGACAACACCGGATAATCTGGCCTACATCATCTACACGTCAGGCTCGACGGGTAAACCCAAGGGCGCGATGCTCGCACATCGCGGCATCGTCAACCGTTTGCTCTGGATGCAGGCGGCATACAAACTCACAGCGCAGGATCGGGTCTTGCAGAAGACGCCGTTTAGCTTCGACGTATCCGTTTGGGAGTTCTTCTGGCCGCTGCTGACCGGCGCGCGGCTCGTCTTTGCCAGACCGGGCGGGCATCGTGACGCAGCCTATCTAGCCGACTTGATTGCGATGCAGCAGATCAGCGTGCTGCACTTTGTGCCGGCGATGTTGCACGCGTTCCTGCGCGCGCCGGAGTTGGAGTTATGTAGCTGTCTGCGGCTGGTCGTGTGCAGTGGCGAGGCGCTGCCGTTCGAGTTGCAGGAACGCTTCTTCGCCAGTTTCGCGGCGACGGAGTTGCACAACTTGTACGGGCCGACCGAAGCATCCGTGGACGTGACCGCCTGGGCGTGCGTGCGCGGCGCGACGAGCAAGAGCGTGCCGATTGGGCGACCCGTTGCGAATACGCAGATTTATCTGTTGGACGAGCAGCAGCGGTTCGTACCTTTGGGCGCGGCGGGCGAGTTGTGTATCGGCGGCGTGAGTTTAGCGCGCGGCTACCTGCAACGACCAGACCTGACGGCCGAGCGATTCATCCCCGACCCGTTCAGCACAGCGCCGGGCGCGCGCCTGTATCGCACGGGTGACCTCGCGCGTTATCTGCCGGATGGTGCGATTGAATATCTGGGCCGGCTTGATCATCAGGTGAAGGTCAGAGGCTTTCGTATCGAGTTGGGCGAGATTGAGGCTGTGCTGGCCGCGCACCCGACGGTCGGCAAGGTGGTCGTCGTCGTGCGTGAAGACGAGGCGGACGATAAACGGCTCGTCGCTTACATCGTACCGGCGCGGGGCAGCGCGTTGGCGGCGGAAGAGTTGCGCAGCTTCCTCGATGCGAAGTTGCCGGAGTATATGATCCCGGCGGCGTTCGTGGCGCTGGATGCTCTGCCGCTTTCGCCGAACGGCAAAGTTGATCGTCGGGCGCTGCCGCAGCCGGACGCCGTGCGACAGGAAGAGGCGCGCACTTACGTCGCGCCGCGTGACGGGCTGGAACGCGCACTCGCGCAAATCTGGGAAGAGATTCTGAACGTGCGCCCCATCGGTGTGTTCGATAACTTCTTCCGGCTCGGCGGTCATTCGATCTTGGCCGTGCGCGTGATCGCGCAGGTGCAGCAGCACTTCGGGCGCGAACTGCCGCTCGCCGCGCTCATCCAGAACGCCACGATTGATCACCTCGCCGGCCTCATCCGGCAGGAGACGCGCACGCTTCCGTGGGATGCCCTCGTTGCCATCCAACCCGAAGGCACGAAGCCGCCCTTCTTCGCCGTCCATTCGATTGGCGGACAGGTCTTCTGCTACGTGGCGGTGGCGCGCCACCTCGGCCAAGATCAACCCTTCTACGGGCTGCAAGCGCCGCGCCTCGAAGCGCTCGACACCGAGTACATCTCCATCGAAGA
This sequence comes from Pyrinomonadaceae bacterium, assembly GCA_036389375.1. GTDB lineage: Bacteria > Acidobacteriota > Blastocatellia > Pyrinomonadales > Pyrinomonadaceae > QHXQ01. Next base: position 4,333 of record DASVQA010000164.1, read on the forward strand.
GATGGCGGCGCACTACCTGCACACCGTGCGCGGCGTGCAGCCCGAAGGGCCTTACTATCTCGGCGGCTACTCGTTCGGCGGCATGGTCGCCTTCGAGATGGCGCGCCAGCTTCAGGCGCAGGGGCAAGAGGTCGCCATGCTCGCCATCATTGATAGCCGTTCGCCGACCGACTTCAACAAGCTGCCGGCCTACGAAGACGATGATGCCCTGATGCTGACCTTGCGCGCGAAGGTGCAGGCGAGCGAGCGCGGGCGCAAGATCGACATCTCGCGGGCGGAGTTCGACGGCCTCGATTACGAACAACAACTCGCACACTTCCTGCACCGGCTACAGTCGGAAGGCCTGCTGCCGCCGGAACACGACATAGAGTTCACGCGCAAATTTATGAACGGCTACAAGGCGCGGCAGAAGTCCATGCGTTTCTACGTGCCGCAGGTTTACGACGGGCGCGTTACCATCTTTCGCGCGACCGAGCAAGACCCCTGGCTCGTCAAACTGTTCGAGCAATCGGGCGTGGACATGAACGACCCGACGCTCGGCTGGGGGCAACTCTCGTCCGAATCGGTCGAAGTGTACGACGTGCCCGGCGGGCACGAGCAGATCGTCTACGAGCCGCACGTCCGTGTGCTCGCCAAGCGGCTGCGCGAGGCGATCGCCAAGGCCGCCAGCACACAACCCGACGCAACAACACAGACGCCCGCGCCGGAGGCGGTCAACCCGCAGAGCCGGTTGAATAGATTCAAAAAGTTATTGCGCGTGGAATGATGCAAACGCGCAAATTCTCAGACCACGCCACATTGTCAGAGCCGCCGCGCGCGCGCTTCAGTCAGGCGCTATCCCCACTTCGGAGGAACAAATGAAACTGCTCTCTTTTCTCTTACGCTATTCAAAGACTCTGCTCGTCACGGCCATTGTCGCCGGCATCGTCGCGGGCGGGAGCAGCATGGGGCTATTGGCGCTCACCGGGGCGAGGATTAACCAGCAAGCCCCGAACACGAGGCTCATCTGGGCGTTTGTCGCCTGCTGCCTGTTGTACTCGGCGGCGCGCGCCGCGTCGGAGCTAACGCTCGCCACGCTCAGCCAGCGCGCGATCTTCGATCTGCGGCTGCGCCTGAGTCGCCAGATCATGGCCGCGCCCCTGCGCCTGTTGGAAGACGTGGGCGCGGCGCGGCTGCTGGCGACTTTGACGGAAGACGTGACGGGCATCGTCAACGGCGTGCTCGTGATGCCGACCATCTGCATCAACGTGGTGGTCGTGCTCGGTTGTCTCGCTTATCTCGGCTGGCTCTCCGTCTGGGTCTTGCTCACGGTCGTCGTCTTCTTCACGCTCGGCACGCTTATCTATCAACTGCCGATGAAGTTTGCCAACAGCTATCTGCGTAGCGCCCGCCAACAGGCCGATTTGCTCTACGGCCACTTCCGCGCGCTCACGCAAGGCAACAAGGAGTTGAAGATTCACGCGCCCCGGCGCAGCGATTTCTTCAAGGAGCAACTCCAACCGACCGCCGCGACGCTCCGGCGCGAAAACCTCGTCGCGCAGCGCATCTTTACCTTCGCCGGCATCTGGGGGCAGCTGCTGTTCTACGTCATGCTCGGCCTCTTGCTCTTTGCCGTCCCGGCCGTGCTGCCGGTCAGCACGCCCGTCCTGACCGCCTACGCGCTGACCATCCTCTTCATGATGGGGCCGCTGACCAACACCGTCACGCTCATGCCGATCCTCAGCCGCTCCGGCATCTCGCTGAAGAAGATCGAAGACCTGGGGCTGTCGCTCGCCGGACAGAGCACGGAGGAGGCGGCCTTTACGACCAAGCCGGTCGAGCCGACGTGGCAAAGCCTGCAACTGATCGAGGTCACGCACAGCTACCACCGCGAGAAGGAGAACAGCAATTTCACGCTCGGCCCCATCAACCTCACGTTCCAGCCGGGCGAACTGGTCTTTCTCATCGGCGGCAACGGCAGCGGCAAGACCACGCTCGCCAAACTGCTCACGGGTCTCTACACGCCGGAGCGCGGGCACATACGCTTTAACGGCGAGCCGATCACGCAGCGCAACCGTGAACAGTTTCGCCAACTCTTCTCCGTCGTCTTCTACGACTTCTTCCTGTTCGAGAATTTCCTGGGTCTGAAGACCGAGAAACTGGACGAGCAGGCGCGCGCCTACATCGAGCAGCTACAGTTGAGCCACAAGGTCAAGGTGGAGGACGGCAAACTTTCCACGCTCGATCTGTCCGCCGGGCAGCGCAAGCGGCTGGCGCTCCTGACCGCCTATCTCGAAGACCGCCCCTTCTATCTCTTCGACGAGTGGGCGGCCGATCAAGACCCGCTCTTTAAGGAAATCTTCTACCTGCAAATTCTGCCCGACCTCAAAGCCAGAGGTAAGACCGTGCTCGTCATCAGCCACGACGACCGCTACTACAACTTGGGCGACCGCGTGATCAAATTGGAGAACGGGCAGCTTGAGCAGGACAGCCGCGTGGCGCAAGCCCGTCCGATTCCGCCGCCCGCCCGCGCCGCCTCCACCAACGTCACGGGCGCGTAAACGTTAGCTGGCCGCTCGACCCGACAGCACAGATTGTTTGGACGGAGAAGCAAGTGAGCACGCTTAAAAGCGCCGCCGAGTTGCCGGCCCGCATGGCCAAAGCGCCGGCCAACTTGATCGACATCCTGCGCTTCCGCGCCGCCGCGCAGCCGGACGAGTTGGTCTATACCTTCCTGCTCGACGGCGAGACGGAAGGCGCGAGCCTGACGTTTGCGGAGCTGGAGCGCGCGGCGCGTGCGGTCGCGGCGCTCATCCGGCCACATTGCGCGCCGGGCGAGCGCGCGCTCCTCTGCTATCAACCGGGGCTGGACTTCGTCGTCGCCTTCTTCGGCTGCCTGTACGCGGGCGTCGTGGCCGTGCCGGCCTATCCGCCGCACCCCGTCCAACTGCAACGCACGCTGCCCAAGCTGCTCGCCATCATCGAAGACGCCGCGCCGCGCGTGGCGCTCACGACCACAGATGTGTTGACGACCGCCGCCAGCATCTTCGCCGCCGCCCCGCGCCTCGAAGCGTTGCAATGGCTGACGACCGACCAACGCGCGCATGACGACGCGGACGAATGGCGCGCACCGGAACTGCAACCTGATACGCTCGCCTTTCTGCAATACACTTCGGGTTCGACGGCGACGCCGAAGGGCGTCATGCTCAGTCATGCCAACCTGCTGCACAACTCTGCCGTGCTGGTCGAAACCTTCGGGCTGACGCCGGAGAGCGTGCTTGTCTCGTGGGTTCCGACCGTACACGATCTGGGTCTGGTCTACGGCACGATCCAGCCGCTCTACACGGGCTTTCGTTGCTACTTCATGGCCCCGGCCGCGTTCCTCCAACGCCCGATGCGCTGGCTCAACGCCATGTCGCGCTATCGCGCCACGCACACGATGGCCCCGAACTTCGCTTACGACCTGTGCGCGCGTAAGTGTACGCCGCAGGAGCGGGCGACGCTCGACTTAAGCGCTTGGCGCGTGGCGACGAACGGCGGCGAGCCTGTGCCCACAGACACGCTCGACCGCTTCACCGCGACCTTCGGCCCGTGCGGTTTCCGACACGGCACGCACTATCCTTCATGGGGCTTGGCGGAAGCGACCATGCACGTGACGGGCGCGCGGCCGGGCGACGAGATCGCCACCTGTACGGTCGAAGCGGCGGCGCTCGAACAGCAGCGCGTCGTCACGGCTGCGCCGGGCACACAGGGCACGCGCACGCTGGTCAGTTGCGGCCGCCCCGTGCTTGATCTGGACGTGGTCATCGTCGAACCGGAGACGCGGCAGCGTTGTGCGGCGGCAGAGCTTGGGGAAATCTGGGTGGCGGGGCCGAGCGTGGCCGGCGGCTACTGGCAGCGCGCGGACGAGACGCAACAGACCTTCGGCGCGTTTCTGGCCGACGAGCAAGGGGCGGCGGGCGGGCCCTTCCTTCGTACCGGCGATCTGGGTTTCCTGCTCGACGGCGAACTCTACGTTGCGGGCCGTCGTAAAGACCTCATCATCATCGGCGGCTCGAACCATTATCCGCAGGACATCGAGTTGACGGTCGGCAAGAGTCACGCGGCGCTCAGACCGGAGTGCGGCGCGGCCTTCGCCGTCGAGGTCGCGGGCGCAGAGCAGTTGGTGGTCGCCATCGAAGTGCAGCCGGAAGCAGTCGCGGGCGAGCGCCTCAGCCAGCAGCAGCGCGAAGAGATCGTCACCGCTATCCGGCGCGCGATTGCGGGCGAACACGAGATGCAGGTCTATCAAGTGGTCTTGCTGCGGCCCGGCGGGATGCCCAAGACGGCGGTCGGTAAGGTGCAGCGTCAGGCGTGCCGACAAAAATTTCTCGCCGGCAGTCTTGACGTGTGGCCGGTTTGAGCAGGCGACAGAGTGGAAGGGAAGCGACATGTCGAATAACGCGCAGGCGGAGCTATCATACACAGCGATCCGCGAGTGGCTCGTCGTGAAGGTGGCGGAGTTGCTGGCGGTCGAGCCGGCCAAGCTGGACGTGCATGAGCCGTTCGCCAACTACGGGCTGAGTTCGATGACCGGTGTAATCCTGTCGGGCGATATAGAGCATTGGCTGGGGCTGCGATTGTCGCCCACGCTGGCGTGGGAGTATCCGACGATTGACAGCCTGACGCGCTACCTGACCGCCGAATTGAAACTGCCCGCCGACCCTGCGCGCGACGCGAGCCAAACTACATGAGCGACGGGCCGTTGAATTTTACGCTGCCGGCCGAGGAGCAGCGCCTGTTGGCGCGGACGCATGAAGTGTGTCGTGAGTTCGTCGTGCCGGTGCGCGCCGAGTTGGATGAAAGCGGTGCTTTCCCCGATCAGATATTGAACAAGTTCCGCGAGCTAGGTCTGTTCGAGGCCATGTTCGCGGCCGAGTACGGCGGCTTGGGTCTGCACCCGCTGCTGCCGATGTTCATTGCCGAGACGCTCGGCGAATACTGCGCGGCGATCAGCACGATCTTCTGGGGCACGACGATGATCGCGGCGCAGCCGTTTCTAGTCGGCGGCACGACCGAGCAGAAGCAGAAATATCTACCCAAACTTGCGCGCGGCGAATGGCTCGCCGCGTTTGCCATCAGCGAGCCGCAGGCCGGCTCGGACATCACCTGTCTGGCCACGACCGCCGAACGGCGCGGCGACGCTTACGTGCTCAACGGCGAGAAGAAGTGGGTGACGAACGCGGGCGTGGCCGACGTGTACTGCATCTTTGCCGTAACCGACGCGAGCAAGGATCAAAGAGTCGGCATCTCCTGCTTCATCGTCGAGCGCGACACGCCGGGGTTGGTCGTCGGCAAGTTGGAAAATAAACTGGGCATCAGGTGCGCGCCCGTGCGCTCGCTGACCTTGTCGAATGTGGCCGTGCCGGCGGAAAATATCGTGGGCCTGCAACCGAATCAGGGGTTTCTGCACGCGATGCAGAGCATCACGCGCAGCCGCATCGGCGTCGCCGCGTTCGGCGTGGGGCTGGCGACCGCCGCCTACCGCGAAGCCGTCAAATACACGCAGCGCCGCCGGCAGTTCAATAAACGCATCAACGAGTTTCAGGCGATCCAGCACATGCTCGCCGATATGCTGGTGAAGATCGAGACGGCGCGCGCCTTGACGCACAAGGCCGGCTGGGCCGCGCTTGTGGCCGACGACCCGGAGGCCAAACGCTACACCGCGATGGCGAAATACTATGCCTCGGAGATCGCCATGCAGGTAGCGACCGACGCCGTGCAACTACACGGCGGCTACGGTTTCACCAAAGAGTGCCCGGTCGAAAAGATGTTCCGCGACGCGAAGATACTGTCCATCTACGAGGGCACGAGCCAGATATTGAAGAGTCAGATCGCAATTTCAATCATGCAAGAGGCCGGGCGCTTGCACTAAAGCGCGTGCGCCGCGTGCGCGCCAGCTAACCTTAAACCCGTTCGTGAAGGAGACGAGTGATGAGTCAGGACGAGAGAGAAGATACGACAATCTATAAAGTGGTTGTGAACCACGAGGAGCAGTATTCGATCTGGCCCGCCGACCGCGAGAACGCGCTTGGCTGGAACGACGCCGGCAAGTCGGGCACGAAGGCGGAGTGCCTCGCCTACATCAAAGAGGTCTGGACGGACATGCGCCCGCTCAGCCTGCGCAAGAAGATGGAAGAGAGCGCGCAAAACTGAGGGCGGGCCTGACCGACCGACAGCCCGACGTGAGCAAGTCAGAGAGTGAAGGAGAGAATATGCAGTCAACACCATTGATCCGGCTGGAGAATGTGGCGAAGGTGTTCCTCACCGAAGAGATGGAGACGTATGCCCTGACGGGCGTCAATCTGGCGATCAACAGCGGCGAATACGTCTCCATCGCAGGCCCTTCCGGGTGTGGCAAGTCAACCTTGCTGTCCATCCTCGGCGCGCTCGACTCGCCGACCGACGGCCACTACTGGCTGGACGGCAAGCCGGTCGCCAACCTGTCGCCCATCGAGCGCGCGCGCCTGCGCAACCGCGAGGTCGGCTTCATCTTTCAGAGCTTCAATCTGATCGGTGATATGACCGTCTTTGAGAACGTCGAACTGCCGTTGACCTTTCGCGGACTGGGGAGCGTGGAGCGCCGGCAGTTGGTGACGGAGGCGCTCGAACGCGTCGGCATGGCGCATCGCGCAAAACACTTGCCGAGCCAACTCTCCGGCGGTCAGCAGCAGCGCGTCGCGGCGGCGCGGGCGCTCGCCGGCCACCCGCTCATCCTGCTCGCGGACGAGCCGACCGGCAACCTCGACTCGAAAAACGGCGAGGCCGTGATGGACTTATTGCACGAACTGCATCAGGCGGGCACGACCATCTGCATGGTCACGCACGACCCGCGTTTCGCGCGCCATGCCGAGCGCATCATCCACCTGTTTGACGGGCGCGTGGTGTCGGAAGAGAGCGTGCAGGAGAACGTGCAGGAGAGCTTGCAGGAAAGTTTGGAGGTCGCGTAATGCAGACTTTATTGCAGGATATACGTTATGGCATCCGGGTCTTGCTGAAAAGCCCCGGCGTGACTTTCGCGGCCGTGCTGGCGCTGGCGCTCGGCATCGGCGCGAACACGGCCATCTTCAGTCTGGTGAACGCGCTCGTGCTGCGCCCGCTGCCTTACAAACAGTCGGAGCAGTTGGTGCTCGCCGGTTACGCCACACAGGAGGTCGCGCCCGCGAACTTCCTCGACTGGCGCAGCCAGAATCAGGTGTTCGACGGGATGGCGGCAGCCAACTTTTGGAGCGCCAACCTGAGCACCAGCGACGTGCCGGAACGGCTGCAAGGTTTCAAAGTCTCCGCCAATCTCTTTCAACTGCTCGGCATGAAGCCCGTGCTTGGGCGCGATTTTCTGCCCGAAGAGGAGCAGGACGGGAAAGACACCGTAGCCATTCTGAGCAATGAGCTATGGCAGCGGCGCTTTGGCGCAGACCCTAATATCGTCGGCAAAACCATCAGTCTTAATGCGAAGAGTTATACGGTGGTCGGCATCATGCCGCCGCGTTTTCAGTTCTACCGCCCGGCCGAAATCTGGTCGCCCTTAGCTTTCAGCCCCGAAGAGGCGAGCAAGCGGCAGCCCTCTTACCTGATCGCGGTGGCGCGGCTCAAAAACGGGGTGACGATGCAGCAGGCGCAAGCCGACATGAGCAACGTCGTGCGCCGGCTGGAACAGCAGTATCCGCAGACGAACAGCAATTCGAGCGTTAAGCTCGTCTCGCTGCACGAACATCTGGTTGGGCCCGTCAAGCCGGCGCTGCTGCTCCTGCTGGCGGCGGTCTTCTTCGTCCTGCTGATCGCGTGCGCCAACGTGGCCAATCTGCTGTTAGCGCGCGCCGTCGTGCGCCAGAAGGAGATGGCGATCCGCGCGGCGATGGGCGCGAGCCGTTTGCGGATCATCCGGCAACTGCTGACGGAGAGCATCCTGCTCGGTCTGCTGAGCGGCGCGCTCGGCCTCCTGCTGGCCTGGTGGGGCATCAAGGTGCTGGCGGCGGGCGTGCCGCCCAGCAGCGTCAGCACGATCCTCGGTATGCGCGATGTGGGCTTAGACGTGTGGTTATTGGCCAGCACACTGTTCGTCTCGCTCTTGACGGGCATCGTGTTCGGCTTGGCCCCGGCGCTGCAAATCTCCAAACCGGACTTGAACGAGACGCTCAAAGAGGGCGGGCGCGGCACGGCAGGCAGCGTGCGCGGGCGGCGGTTGCGCAGCCTGCTCGTTGTCGCCGAAGTATCGCTCTCGTTGATGCTACTGGTCGGCGCAGGCCTGCTGATCAAAAGTTTCGCCACGCTCCTGCACGTCAATCCCGGCTTCGACACGCGGAACACTTTGACGATGCAACTCTCGCTGCTCGATTCAAAGTACAAAGACAATCCGCAGATCATCGGTTTCTACCGGCAGGCGCTTGAGCAGATCAAGAACCTGCCGGGCGTGCAGCACGTCGGCATGACCAGCAACCTGCCGCTCGGCGGCACGAACCGCATCTGGCCGTTTCAGGTGGAAGGGCAACCGCCGCCCGTGCCGAATGCGCCCGGCACGGCCGTCGGCTTGCGCACCATCAGCGCCGACTACTTTCAGGCGCAGGGCGTGCCCGTCACGATGGGGCGCGTCTTCACCGAGCAGGACAACGAGACGGGGCAGCCCGTCGCCATCATCAACGTAGCGACGGCGAAGCGTTACTGGCCGAAAGGCGACGCTATCGGCAAACGGCTCAAGCCGCTCAATCCGCCGGGCACGCCGGAGTCGCCCTGGTTGCAGGTGGTCGGCGTCGTCAACGACATACGGCACAACGGGCTGCAAGCGCCGCCGACCGCGGAAGTCTATCTGCCGTATGCGCAGAGTCCGAACCGCAACATGACGTTGGTGATTCGCGCAAACTCCGACCCGGAGAGCCTCATCCCGGCCGTGCGCAATCAGATCCTCGGGCTTGATAAGGATCAGGCCATCTACAACGTCAAGACGATGGAGCAGGTCATCAACGACTCGCCGGCCGTCTCCATCGGGCGCTCGCTCATGTTCCTGCTGGCGAGCTTCGCCGGCATCGCGCTGGTGCTGGCGGCGGTCGGCATCTACAGCGTCATGTCCTATTCGGTCAGCCAACGCCAGCACGAGATCGGCATCTTCATCGCACTGGGCGCAGAGCCGCCGCACGTGCTGAAGATGGTCGTGCGTCAGGGCATGCGACTGGCGGTGCTGGGCGTCGTCATCGGCGTGTTGTTGGCCTTCGCCTTCATGCGGCTCATCGCCAGCATCCTCTTCGGCGTGGGCGCGACCGACCTGCTCACGTTCGTCGGCACGGCAGTGCTCTTAACCGTCGTAGCCTTTCTCGCCAGTTACGTCCCGGCGCGCAGGGCCACGCGGATCGATCCGATCATCGCCCTGCGCCACGAATAGTCCGGCGCGTTTAACTGTGGCCCGCGCATGCCGGTTGACCGGCGCTTGGCGATGTCGCCAAGCGCCGGTCGCTTGCTCAAGCGACCGGCCTCAAGTTCGCAGCAGCGCGGTGATAAAGATTCTTTGCGACTCTGGCGGCGTGCGCGTTATGGCACGCCGGCAAGCGACAGCCGACGCGGTTCTTTAGCGGCTGGTTGCCGTTTCTAGCTTGGCTTGAACGCATGCCGCGTTTGCGCACACGGCCAAGTCTTCCCCCCTCAAACACGTTCCACCTAAAGGAGGTGAAACTAATGTCGAGAATCAAACTTGGAGTATTGTTGGCGTTCGCCGCCATCGTTATGTTCGCCGTCACTGCCGCGCGCGTGACGACGGCGCAGGGGCAGGGTCAGGCCAAGGGGCATAACAAAAACGTTGATGATGATGACGACATCAACAATTCCAGAATCCAGCAGGGCTTTGCGATCTCGCCCGTCCCGCTCAACTTTGCCGGGAAGAACCGCGCGCTCGTCGGACTCGGCAGCTACATCGTCAACGCGCAGTCGGGTTGCAGTGGTTGCCACACGCAGCCGCCTTATCATCCCGGCGGCAATCCCTTCCTCGGTCAACCCGAATCGATCAACTCGGAGCACTATCTGGCGGGCGGGCAGCGGATCGGGCCGGTGTTCTCGCGTAATCTGACGCCGGAAGGGCCAAACGGCTTGCCGGCCGGGCTGACCTACGAGCAGTTTCTCGATGTCATGCGCAACGGCACGGACTACGATCACGCACATCCGCAGTTCGGGCCCGGACTCATCGTTATGCCGTGGCCGGAATTCGGCAAGATGACCGACCGCGATCTCAAGGCCGTCTATGAGTATCTGCGCGCCATTCCGCACGCCGAGCCGGGCCACTAATCGGGCCACCGTTCGAGTTGTCTGATAAACCCTAACCGGAAGCGGGCGCGGCGGAAGTTCTCAAGGACTCCCGCCGCGCCCAAACCATGTGCGGCAGATTTGCGTGCGCGCATGGCAGATTTAGCACCGCGCGTGGTAGGTTTATTCCCACGCATGTTTGGCAACCAGCGCAAAACCGTTGCTGACAGCCTGATTGAGTTATGACTGAGCGTACCGCCTCAAACCCCTGGCTCACGTGGCCGAAACCGAATCCGCAGGCGCGGCTGCGTCTGTTCTGCTTCCCTTATGCCGGCGGCTCAAACCTCATCTACCGCAACTGGCACGAAGGCTTGCCGGCCGATGTCGAACTCTGCCCGGTGCAACTGCCGGGGCGTGGTAATCGTCTGCGTGAACCGGCCTTCACGAGCCTGCCGCCGCTCGTCGTCGCCGCCGCCGCTGCGCTCCGCCCTTATCTCGACAAGCCGTTCGCCTTCTTCGGCCACAGCATGGGGGCGAGCATCGGCTTTGAACTGGCGCGCTACCTGCGCCGCCATGCGGGGCTTGAGCCAGCCTACCTGTTCGTGTCGGGGCGCTGTGCGCCGCGCGCAGTTAATCCCGAACGGCAGACGTACAACCTGCCCGAACCGGAATTCATAGAGGAACTGCGCCGCCTACAGGGCACGCCGGCCGAGGTCTTGGCCCACCCCGAGATGATGCAGCTATTATTGCCGCTGCTGCGGGCCGATTTTGAACTGATACAGACCTACGTCTACGAGCCGGAGCCGCCGCTCGCCTGTCCACTCGCCGTCTTCGGCGGCCTACAGGACGACGATACGAGCCGCGCCTGTCTCGAGCCTTGGCGCGAACAGACCAGCGCCACCTTCTCGCTGCAAATTTTCCCCGGCGACCATTTCTTCCTCAACACCGCCCGCCCGCTGCTCCTGCAATCCATCACCCGCAAACTCTACCAGCACCAACTCGCCTCCATACCCACCTGAAAAAAAAAGGGCGCGCGCAGAGCGCAAAGCCCCACACGCGCGCGGCAGCCGGCACGTCATCGGTCAATTGCGTTTGCTTTAAGCCGGGCGGTAGCCGCGCCTCTTTACCAGTGGTCGCGGTCGTCCATGAAGGGCGCGGCGCGCAGGCGATGCCATGCACCGGCGGGGCGCGCGGTCGCCAGATGTTGCCGGATGAGCGCCGCGCTCTCATCCTGACTATGGACGGACGTGTCGATCACCAGATCGTATGGCTTGAGGGCATTGAACGGAGCTAAATCCGCTAGCTGGCGGACGGATTGGCCCGTGCCGCCGGCCAGTTTCTCACGCTCGTTGCGCTCCTGCTCGCGCACCTGCAACACGGCCAGAGGGCTTTCGATCCCGACAAACACAACCCGGTACGGACTCCAACGCTGCATGGCATCCTTCAGCCACTTCGGCCCCAGAAAGATCGTCTCGGCGATAACGTTGGCCCCGGCGCCGGCAAACATGGCGACGCACTGGTGCATGATGTGCAGGCAGTCAGGCCCCCAACTCGCCGGGTCGTTCGGATCGTCGCCGCGCAAACCATAGAAGACCTGCACGCGCCGCCCGTTCCGCAGCGGCTGCATCTGCTCGAAATTATCCAACCCGATGTGCATGTATGGCTCCGGCAACTGTGCTTGCAGCGCCTTCGCCAGACTGGACTTGCCCGACCCCGATGGGCCGTTCAATACGATGATTGTGCCAAGCATAATAACAAAGCTCCGTGAGTGGTCTATGGTGGCAGGACAGTTAAGCGCAAGGCGCGTCGTAACAGATGCGGAAATTATATCATGCGCTAAATCCTCGTTCATACAGTTCGCGGGCCCGGGGCGCGGCCCCACTTTCTACGCAACCGATAGACAAGGCCGCACGCGAAACAGACGCGGCCACTTTTACGTCAACGACAGGCATGGTAGGCTCTCGGGCGACGTAAGATGTTCTTCGGCACGACTTCTTTAATCAACACTCGCAAGCACCGCCATGCTCTATGCGCGAGCGCGCCCGCGTGCTTTCAGGATGAGCCATCATGTCAGATCAAGCTGCACTAAGACGGAGCCGCGCGCTCCCCGTGCTTAACTTCGCCCCGTTCCGCAAATACCCCACGAAACTCGCGGCGCAGGACTTCGACGACGACCGCGAGGTCTGTCACCACTGCGTCTCCGGCGCATGCTGTTCGAGTGAAGACCCGATCTATCTGACGAGTTTCGACATCCTGCGCCTGTCGGCCTTCTTCAACATGTCGCCGGCCGAGTTTCTACTGAAGTTCACGCAGGACAGGTTCGACGGCGAAGACAGCGACAGCGTGCGGCGACCTTGGCTTGACGACCCCGACAGCAGCAAGGTCACTTACCTGCGCCGCCGCGCAAACGTCCCGACCAGCCCGTGCATCTTCCTCAAGTACATACGCGAGCCGGACGGCACGCCGCGCCGCATCTGTAGCGTACACGACGGCCGCCCGCTCTCTTGTCGTGAATACTACTTCCACGATTGTCAGCGTCGGCTGGCGAGCGAACTGGCGACGCTGCTCGCCGAAGGCTTCGAGAAGGTGCGCGACGGCGAGATCACCGCCGAGTTGGTGGACGCGGAACTGGCGCGCTTCGGCGCGCATGATTTTGCGACCGCGCCTGCGTCCGCGAGTATGACCTACAACTTCTGGCTTGAGATGCGACGCGTCGTCCACATGGAGCAGGCGAACGTCGAAGGCGCGCAGTCTTACGACATGGCCGCCTATCAAGACCCGATTGACGAGAAACTCAACCGCGTGCTCTCCGCCAAGTACCTGCGCTTTGAAGAGGACTACGGCCCCGTGCCGCGCGACGAACAACTCATGCCCTACACGTCGGGCTTAAGCTTCGCCGGCTCCCCTGAGTATCAGCGCATCATGGCGGTGCAGGCTGCGCGCCCGACGAGCGATCTGTTCACCGCCGGCAATTACCCTTTCTACTTCGGCCTGCGCACGATGATGCCCGGCGTCAAACACGCCGACGCCTTTCCCACCATCCCCGATGCGGAAGCCGACGCCTTTTTAGCCAGCATCCCGCCGACGCCATTATTTCCGCAGCATGAACAGCCCGACGTGCAGCGCATCACCTTGCGCGACCTCTACGCTTCGGTCTTAAAGGGCTGCAATCATCTCATCCGTTTTGCCAGCTTTCTGGCGACGATGGGCAGCGTCGTCGAAGAGGAACCGCCCGGCCGCGTCGAGTTGGAATTGCTCACGCTCATCGCGGGCTTCGAGCCGAGCCTCAATCCGTACATCGCGCGTAATCCCTACTTTGCACCCGTGCAGGCATATCTGGCGGGCGCGGGCGTCGAACTGTTGACGGAGATGCTGGACGAGGCCGCAGAACCGGCCGAGGTCTTTGCCGTCCACCGCCTGTTATATCCGCTCGAAGCCGTGACCCTTACACTCCCGCCGACCTTGCGCGCACGCTTCGCCGCTTTGACCGCGCGCGTGCGGAGCAGATTGGAGCGCGACCAACTCGACCTCTACGTGTGTGTTGATAATCCGGTCGAAGCGCGCCGCGCGGCCGGCAAACGGCTCAACGCGCGCGGCGCGTGGGCGACGTTAAACCGGCAGGTGCTCGACATGCGTTATGCCGCCGGCGCGGGTTTCAAGGGCGCGAACCTGCAAACATTCTATCGCCGGACGGTCGCAGACCTTGAACGGCTCGCCTTCCGGCCCGGCTACGGCAGCGAGTTGGTGCAGGTCGTCTTAAGCCTCGCTGAGAGCATCAGTCTTGATGCGCGTAATGCGGGCGCGTCGGGGCCTGATAGCGAAGCGGCGCGACGGCTCGCCGCTTACGGCGCGCGTCTGTTCGACTGGCTGGTAGCGACGTGGGGGCTGGAACATCTGGACGCAGCATTGCTCGGCCGCTTTGCCGCTTTTGTCTATAAAGGCTTGGGGCAGGGCTACAACCGCGCGCCGGCTTTTGGCCGCATCATCCAACGCCTGCTCGCCACGCAATTGCCGGACGGCAGTTGGCAGACCGACCCGCGCCCGCACGAGGCCGCAGAGGGACAAGCCGACTATCTGCTCAACCTGTATCGCACGACCGGCGCGTGTCTCGCCGGGCTGCGCGTGCTTCGCACCGATGCGCTCAATCCCGAAAATGGCCTGCTCGAACTCAGCTAACGGCAACCGCCCGGAACGTAAATGCCATAGTTTTCGGGCGGCGAAACTCAGGCGCGGGCGCGTGCGTATCAAGCACTTGCCACAAGCACTGCCGACAAACTAAATTCTAACCGCTCAAGAAAAATTAGAAGGGAAGCCCACCCCATGAACGACAGGTCTGGTAGCGTATCCGGCGCTACGTTGCTGTGCGCCTTAGTGTGTGCGCTGGTGTTGGGGACGGTCGCAAGTCACGCGCAGAACCCCACGCCCACGCAAACCCCGGCCCAAACAAACACCGCGACCCCGGCAGCCACGCCGACGGCTTCGCCCACGCCAACCCCGACGCCCACACCCATCAACTGGTCGGAAGACCCCATGCTCCGCCGCTTCGTCTGGCGCGGCATCGGCCCCGCCAGCATGGGCGGGCGCATTGACGACATCGCCGTCTCGGACGGCGACCCTTACACCATCTACGTCGGCTTCGCCACCGGCGGCGTCTGGAAATCAACGAACAACGGCACGACCTGGACGCCCATCTTCGACACCTATTCGAGCGCGTCCATCGGCGACATTGCCATCGCGCCGTCGGACGCGAACACGGTCTGGGTCGGCACGGGCGAACCGAACAACCGGCAAAGCTCAAGCTTCGGCGACGGCATCTACAAATCAACCGACGGCGGCAAGACCTTCACGCACATGGGGCTGCGCGATTCGCAATCAATCGCCCGCATCGTCATTGACCCGAAGGACGCGAACACGGTTTACGTCGCAGTCCTCGGTCACCTGTTTGGCCCCAACAGAGAGCGCGGCGTCTTTAAGACGACCGACGGCGGGCGCACGTGGACGAACGTCAAGTTCATTGACGAAGACACGGGCTTCACGGACATCGTGCTCGATCCGGCCGACTCAAAGACGCTCTACGCGGCGTCCTATCAGCGCCGCAGAACTTCGTGGGGCTTCAACGGCGGCGGCGCGAACAGCGGCATCTGGAAGACGACGGATGCGGGCCGGACGTGGAAGCGGTTGGAAGGCGCTGGCCTGCCGACGGAGAAGATTCTCGGCCGCATCGGGCTGGATGTGGCGCGCTCGAACTCGAACATCATCTATGCACAGATGGAGGTCGGCGCAAGTCAGGGCACGGGCGGCGAGGAGCCGGTCATCGGCGGACAGGCGACGCCCACGCCCGTCCCCGGCGCAAGCCCAAGTCCGAGCGCCACGCCGACGCCCAACGCTTCGCCCACGCCCACGCCGCTCGACCCGAAGAAGCCCGGCGTCTGGCGTTCGGACGATAAGGGCCGGACGTGGCGCATCGTCAGCAACGAGAACAACCGCCCGATGTATTACAGCCAGATTCGCGTCGATCCCAAGAACGCGGAGACGGTCTATGTCGGCGGCCTGAACTTCAGCAAGTCTTTGGACGGCGGCAAGAACTTCAAGTCGCTGCAAGCGAACATCCCGCACAGCGATCATCACGCCATCTGGATCGACCCGGCGAACGGCAACCATCTGATCATCGGCAACGATGGCGGCCTCGATGTCAGTTACGATCAGGGCGCGACGTGGGAGTACGTCAACACCATCCCGGCGGCGCAGTTCTACGCGATTGCGACCGACATGCGTAAGCCTTACTACGTCTACGGCGGCTTACAGGACAACGGCTCGTGGGGTGCGCCCTCTTCGACGCGCAATCAGGCGGGCATCACCAACGCCGACTGGTTCCGCACGGGCGGCGGCGACGGCTTCTACTCGCAGGTTGATCCGACCGACTACAACATCGTCTATTCCGAATCGCAAAACGGCGCGATGCAGCGCCTAGACCTGCGCACCGGCCGCAGCGTCAGCATCCGCCCGCGCGGCGTCGCGCAAAGGCGCGGCGGCGGCGGTGGTCAAGGCGGTGGCGGCCGACAGCAGCAGGCGCAGCCGCAGGGCACGCCGCCGGCCGCTGCCGCCGGTACGGCCACGCCAACCGCCACGCCTTCGGGGACGGGCGCACCGCCGGGCACGCAACTGCCCGCCACGCCCGCAACCGATGAAGCCATCGCAGCGATAGCTGCGGCGGCGCAGGCGCAAGGCTTTGGCGGCGGCTTCGGCGGCGCGGGCCTGCCGTCAAACGTCGTGCCCGCACCGCCACCGGGCACGCAGTATCGTTTCTACTGGGACACGCCCATCGTCATCTCGCCGCACAACCCGCGCATCATTTACGTGGGCGGCGAACGCTTCTTCAAGTCGCTCGACCGGGGCGACACGTGGACGGCGTCGGCCGATCTGACCAAGCACATTGATCGCAACACGCTCTCGATCATGGGCGTGGCAGGCAAAGACCCGATGGCGTCGAAGAACGACGGCTACACGAGCTACGGCTACATCGTGACGCTGGCGGAATCGCCCATGCTGCCCGGCGTGCTGTGGGCCGGGACGGACGACGGCAACGTGCAGTTGAGCCGCGACGGCGGCGCGACGTGGACGAACGTGGCGAAGAACGTGCCCGCGCTCGACGGGAAGCCGGGCGAGCTTTATCACATCGCGCGCGTCGAGCCGTCGCACTTCGACGCGGGCACGTGCTATCTCGCCGTTGACGGGCATCGCTTCGACGACCGCAAGCCTTACCTCTACGTCACGCGCGACTACGGCGCGACGTGGAAGTCCGTCGTGGGCAATCTGCCGGAGCAGTGGCACGTCAACGTCGTCCGCGAAGACGCGAAGAATAAAGACCTGCTCTACGTGGGCACGGAGTTGGGCTTCTACGTCTCTTTGAATGGCGGCATCTCGTGGCAGCCGTTCATGTCGGGGCTGCCGCACGTGCGCGTGGACGACATCATCATCCACCCGCGCGATAACGACCTCGTCCTCGGCACACACGGGCGCGGTATCTACATCCTCGACGACCTGACGCCCTTGCAGCAACTAACGAGCAAGGTCATGGACGAGGACGCGCACCTCTTCGACATACGCCCTGCGACGCTCTGGCTCAACGACGTGCGCTACAGCCGCGCCGCCACCGGCGGGAAAGTCTATCGCGGCGCTAACGCTGCGCAAGGCACGGCCATCAGCTACTACCTGAAGGCCGCGCCCGCGGGCGACGTGAAGATCACCGTCGCCGATTACACGGGCCGCGTCATACGCAATTTGACGGGCACGAAAGAGGTCGGACTCAACCGCGTGCAGTGGAATCTGCGGAGCAATCCGCCGCCGCGCCCGGCCAACCTCCCGCCCGGTTTTGGCGGTGGTGGCGGTGGCGGCGGTCAAGGCGGCGGTGGCGGCGGTGGCGGTTTCGGCGGGCTGTTCAATCAGGGGCCGCTGGTCGAGCCGGGCACTTACGTGGTCAAGCTGTCGGTCGGCGGCAAGGACTACACCACCAGAGTCGTCGTCGAGCCGGACACGTGGATGAATGAAAAGTAAGCCGCTTCATCAGCCAGTCCTGCTCGGTTAGCAGCACTGGAACTGTCACCGCGACACGATCGCGCAGGCAGACGAGGTCAATAACACGGCCCTC
>DASVQA010000165.1:0-5969 GCA_036389375.1 Pyrinomonadaceae bacterium
CGCCGTGCAGGACTTGATCAGAGCGGCTCGCGCGCCGCGCCTGCTCATACAGGAGTGGCTCAACCCGGCGACGGGTCTGCGCGCCGGACGCGACCCCGCCAAGCGCCAACTGCTGCGCCTGCTGCCCGGCCCCGAGGGCGCGCAGACCATGTTCGATCCCGTCACCGGGCAATGGTTCGTCCGCGTGCGCTGGCAGCCGCAGGATCAACTCAGACACACCTACTGCTTCACGGTCGAATGCGACGCAGGGAAGGTCGAAGACGTGTCGCTCTTTCACGCCAACCTCGTGCGCGTCGCGCATGGGCGCGCGGCCGTCGCCGTCTTCAAAGAGCCGGGCACGCCGCTCGCAGCCGCAAACCAGTTTCACTACGCGCGCACAGAGCGTTGGGGCACGCTCTGCAAGTTGCCCGACCGTCCGCTCGCTTATCTCGACACGCCGCCGGGCGGCGACGTGCCGCCGCAATCAACCCTGCGCGTGACGGTTGATGTGCCGGGCGGCGGCGCGGACGTGTGGGACGAAGTGCCGAGCCTCGTCCATAGCGACGCGACGGACGAGAACGGCGATCACTTCGTCGTCGAGACGGACGAGGAGCAAGCGAGTACCTTGCGTTTCGGCAACGGCGAGAACGGCAAGGGACTGCCCGCCGGCGCAACCGTCCGCTGCGCTTATCAGGTCGGCAGCGGCCCCGACGGCAACATCGGCGCGGACAAGCTGATCTTCTTCGACCCGCAGACGCCGCCCTTCCCCGACGCGGTCGAGTTGAAAGTCAAACGCTGCTGGAATCCCTTCGACGTGTTGAGCGGGCGCGCGCCCGAACCCGTCGCAGAGATCATACGCCGCGCGCCCGAAGCCTACCGCCAGCATCAACTGCGCGCCGTCACGCTCAAAGATTATGTGGCCCGCGCCGAAGAGGTGGAAGACGTGGCGCGCGCCTCGGCGCGTTACGCGTGGACGGGCAGTTGGCGCACCGTGCAGTTGACGATTGACCCGGTCGGCACAAGCATCTTGGCGGACGACTTGCGCCGCAAAGTGGCACGCCAGCTCGAAGCCGTCCGGCTCGTCGGCGAAGACTTGGAGATTCGCGCGCCGCGTTTCGTGCCCGTCGAAATTCACGTCCGGCTCTGCGCGCGTCCTGACGTGTGGGCGCAGGATCTACATTTCGTGCTCGCGCAGGAGTTCTCCGCCGGTTGGACGCCCGACGGGCGCATGGGCTTCTTCCATCCTGATCGCTGGACGTTCGGGCAACCGCTCTTTGTCAGTCAGATCACGGGGCGCGTGCAGCAGGTCGCGGGCGTCGAACACGTCGTCAGCGTCAAACTCAAACGCTGGAACGATCAGACCGTCTCGACAGTCGAGGGTCTCTATCCCCTGCGGCACAACGAGATCATTCAGGTGCTCGGCGACCCCGACCACATGGAACGGGGCTTCATTGATTTTGACGTGCAGGGAGGCCGCCAGTGAGTACCGATTGTCGCAACGATTGCGCCGCGCCGCTTCAGTTTCCACGTCGCCCGGAGAACCGCGCCGGCCTCGCGCACATCAACTATCGCATCGGCACTTACGCCGACATTCGCGCCGCCCTGCTCCACCAGCTAAACCGCGCGCTCAACCTGACCGACTGGACGCATCGCGGCGCGGACGACCCCGGCATCGCGCTCCTCGAAGGCGCGGCCATACTCGGCGACATACTCACCTTCTATCAGGAACTCTACGCCAACGAGGCGTACCTGCGCACCGCCGAGTGGCGCACGAGCATCGCTGATCTGGTGCGCCTGACGGGCTACCGGCTCGCGCCCGGTCTCGGCGGCAGCGCCACCTTCGCCTTCGAGGTCAAAGGCGACAAGCCGGTGCAAATTCCGGCGCACTTTCCCGTCAAGGCCGAAGTGCAGGGTTTGGCTAAACCGGCCGACTTCGAGACGACGGAGGCCGCGACCGCCTACCCCTGGCTCAACAGCTTTCATCTCTACGGCGCTTATGCCGCGCCGAAGATCATCCCGGTCGGCTCTAAATTTTCCGGGCCGACGCGCGAGTTCTTCATCTTCGCGCCGAACCAATACACCGCGCCCGTCGAGTTGCAAGCGGGCGACCGCTTACTCTTCGGGCTGGCCGACTCGGCCGCGAAGCCGCGCCTGCTCGCTGAGCCGGAAATCATCGCGGTCGAATCGGTGCGCGAACTCTTCGGCATGAAGTTGATCAAACTCAAACACGGGTTGCGCCTCGACCAACCCGGCGCGGAGATCAACGCCTACAAGATCGGGCGCACCTTCCGCCACTTCGGCCACAACAGCCCGCTCACGATGACGAAGTCGGACGGCAAGAACGTACACGAGTATTACCATTCGCCCGGCCGCTCGCTAAACGACGTGGCCGTCTCGGTCGCGCCCCCTTACACCAACCTGCGCGGCGTAACCAACTGTATCAAGGTGATCGATCCGGGCCTCTCTCAATGGGAGTGGACGCTCGACGTGGAGGCGAAGGATCTGGCTCCGCTCAGCCCCATCGTCGTGCAAGCCCTGCTCTACAAAGATGAGACGGGGCCGGGCAAAGAGTTTACGCTCGTGCGCCAGATCGCGGGCTTGCGCTCGCTGTCCCTGACGTGGGGCAACTCGGTCGGCACGTCCACGCTCGTCACGATTGACGACACGCTCGACAACACGCCCGCCGTCAAACAAGCAGGCTACACCTTCACCGACATACGCTTCATGCAGTTCCATGAAGTGCTCAGCCCCTTGTTCACCCTGCGCCCGGCCCTGCGCAACGTGCATCTGTCGCCCTTCATCCCCATCTTCCTGCCCGGTCAGGAGCCGCCGCCGGAGATGACCGAAGAACTGCACTTCTACGGCACAGAGGCGCAATTGCAAACGCTCAAAGGTCGTCGGCTGCTCTTTAACTTCCCCGACGACGAGCCGCTCCTCGCCACCGTCGAAGCGATCTTCACGCCGGAAGCCGTGCCGACCTCGCCCACGGCGGCCGACCCGCTGCGCCCCTTGCTGCGGACGATCAAGATCAAGCCGGCGGTTGACATGAAGTATTTCGCGTTGGAGCAACCGACCGTCACGGTCTACGGCAATCTGGTTGATGCCACGCAGGGGAAGACCGAGCAGGAAGTACCGCTCGGCAACGGCGACCGGCGGCTCACGTTCCAGAACTTCAAACTCCCGAAGTCGCCCCTGACCTATCTCGTCTCGGCGGGCGACGCGCCGCCCGTAGCACCGGAGTTGCAGATTTACGTCGGCGGCCGGCGGTGGCGCAGAGTCGCTTCATTCTTTGGGCATGGCCCGGACGAGCAGATTTACATCGTCCGCGAAGACGCGAACAACGATAGCTGGGTGCAGTTTGGCGACGGCCAGACGGGCGCGCGCCTGCCTTCAGGCGTCAAGAACGTGGTCGCGCACTATCGCACGGGCACGGGCGCGTTCGGCGCGTTGAAGCCGGACACGAAGCCGCAGGCGGGCGCGAAACTCGAACGGCTCGACAAGGTGCATCTGCCGGGCGTTGCGGCCGGCGGCAGCCAGCCTGAAGATGCGGCGAACGCGCGCGAAGTTGCGCCGGGCAAACTGCAAAGCCTCGACCGGCTCGTGAGCCTGAAGGATTTCGAGAGCGAGGCGCAAGCCATTGCCGGCGTGGCCCGCGCCGCCGCCGCTTGGACGCTCTACGACAACGTGCCCGCGCTCGTCCTCACCGTCCTGATGCAGACGGGACGCGACGCGGAGCTTGAACAGGTGCGTCAGGTGCTGGCCGATTACGGGCGCTGCCGGGGGGCGCAGCGTTTCCCCGTCATCGTGCGCGCCGGACGGCGGCAATGGGTCGCCGTCATCGCCGTCGTGCTGCTCGACGGGACGCGGCGCGAGGCGGAGGTGCGCGCCGACATCAAACAGGCGCTCGGCGCAAACGACGGTGCGCCGCACAATCTCGATCTATCAAACGGCCTCTTCAGTCTGCGCGCGCGCCGCTTCGGCGAGAAGGAGTACGCGACCAAAGTTAACGGCGTGATCCAGAACGTCGCGGGCGTCCAGGTGACGAAGGCTTATCTCTACGTTGCCACGCAGGACGCGTCAGACCCGGCGACGCTCACCTACGCGAGCTTCCAGTTGCACGATGTCGCCGCCTGTAAGGACGACGCGCACGTGCTGAGCCTCTACGAAGGCCACGTCTATCTCGTCTTCGGCGCGCTGCCGGCAGGGGAGGGCTGCTAAAGATGCACGGTAAACGCGTCTCGCTCTACGAACGGCTGCCGGAAATCTACCGCACGAAAGATGCGGAGCAGTTGCCGCCCGACCAACTCAAGAGCTATCTGGCGACGGTCGAAGCCGTCTTCGGCGCGATCCACGAAAACATCGAATCGCTCTATCATGATCTGTTCATCGAGACGGCCGACGCCTGGGCGATCCCCTACATCGGCGATCTGCTCGGCACGTCGCACCTCGCGGGCGACGCGTGGACGCTGCGCGCCGACGTGGCGGACACAATCGCTTTGCGGCGGCGCAAGGGCACGCTCGGCGCAATCGAACTGCTCGTCTACAACCTGACGAAGTGGGGCGTGCATTGCGTCGAACTGCGCGAGCGTTTGGTGTGGCAGCAGCACCTCAATCATCAACGGCCCGATGCGGGCGGCCCGCCGCCTTACAGTCTGCCGGAGGTCAAACGACAGACGGCGATTCGCGGCGGCACTGTCAACCTGCGCGACCCGGCGCTTCTGGCCCTCCTTGATACGCCCTTCGACCCGTTCGCGCACATTGCCGACCTGCGCCCGCCCGCCGCCGCAGCCGTGCGCTACAACCTGCCGAATCTGGCCATCTTCCTCTGGCGCTTAACGTCTTACCGCGTGCGCGTGGCGCGTCCCGTTGCGCGCGGCGTCAAGCCCGGCGTCGCGCCTGCGCCCGCCGCGCAGTTTATCGCGCGCTTCAACATCAACCCGGTCGAGCGTCCGTACCTTGCCGGCAACGAACGCTGGGGCGCACCCGTCCGTCTCTTCAACACGCACCGCTTCGACCTCTTCAAACAGCGCACGGGCGCACAGAGCGCGACGCGTCTTGCGCCCTCTGTCACGCAACTCGACGAGACGCCCGGCCCTATCCCACTCGAACGACTGACCGAAGACGCGCCGGCCGGCGCGCCCGCCGAGTACGTCTCCATAGAGACTTACGACCCGAACAATCTGAACGTGCAGACGCTCGATGTGTCAGATGTCGGCTTACAGTTTCACCTGCCGTCGCCGCCCTTTCTCGCGGACGAAACTTGGCCGAAGCCGCCATCTGAGCCGCCCGCGTGGCGGATTCGCGGCGCGAACCTGTGCGCGTGGGAGACAGGGCTTGAGCCGCCGCTGCAAGAGCGCGAAGTGGCCATTGATCCCGTCATCGGGCGCGTCGTCTTCGGCTTCGCCACGAAGCCACCGGCGGACGCGCTCGCGGACGCGCTGCTCGTCACCTACAGCTACGGTGCGCCGGGGCCTGTGGGCGCGCAGCCCATTGCGCGCCCGCCCTTGCCCGCCGAATTTCAGGTTGACCACAACAGCCCGAACTACCGGCGCGTGAATCTGCACGAGCACAAGTCGCTCAGCGATGCGCTCAAGGGCGTCGCTGGTGTGGCCACACCGGTCGTCGTGGAAATCTTCGACAGCCTTGTGCATGAGTTGGACTTGAGCGACCCCGCTTTCGCCCCCGACCGTGTGAACGAAGACGGCGGTTGGAATCTCAAACTCGGCGCGTCGCTCATCATTCGCGCCGCCGACGGGCAGCGCCCCGTCATCAAGCTGCAACAACCCTTGCGCTTTCGCCCCGCGAACGTCGTCGGCGCAGATGCCGCCGAGCAGCGCCGCTTCGACGCCGCGATGTCAAAACTCGTCGTGCGCCTCGAAGGCCTCTGCCTCGTGCGCGGCGAGAAGTGGGATGTGACCGACACAGACCGTCCGCTCGTCGCGCGCGCCGCCGTCAACCGGCTGGAAATGCTCGACTCGACGCTCGACCCT
>DASVQA010000166.1:0-10689 GCA_036389375.1 Pyrinomonadaceae bacterium
AAGAACCAGACCAAGCCGCAGATCGATCTCGTGGGCGCGGTTTCAACGACCGGGCTGGCGGGCACGCCGACGCCCGGCTCGATCAGCAGCGGCGGGCAGATACCGCTCATCGGCGGCGACCCGGCCACGAATGCCAGCGCCTTCCTGCTCGCCGAACTTCAGCGCGCGCGTTTGGAAGCCGGCTTGCCCAACAACATCACTGTCCCTAACGTCACGGTGCAGAGCGCGGGCGTCTCCAACAACGTGATCGGCGGTTACGGGCAGACGCTTCAGAACCTGTTCAACTTCAAGACGCGCAACGTCGTCGTCGGCGCAACCATTCAACTGCCGCTGCACAACAAGACGGCCAAGGCGAATCTGGCGGGCGCGCAAATCCAGCGCGAACAGATCGCGGCGCAGATGCGTTCGCAGGCGCAGCTCATCGAGGTCGAAGTGCGTAACGCTGCGCAGGCGGTCGAGACGGCGCGCCAGCGCGTCCTCTCGGCGCGCGAGGCCCGCCAGAACGCGGAACTCCAACTCGCGGGTGAGCGCCGGCTCTATCAGGTCGGCCGCTCCACCACGTTCCTGCTCTTCCAACGCGAGAACGCGCTCGTCAACGCACGCAATCAGGAACTGCGGGCCGAGACGGACTACAACAAGGCGCTCGCCGATCTGCAACGCGCCACGTCCACAACCCTGCGCGCCAACAACATCATCGTCGAAACGCCGACGCTGCCATAACGCACGCCCGGTCGTCAGGCCGGACACGGCAAGCAAAAGCAGCCGGTTGAAGTGTACTCTTGCACTTCAACCGGCTGCTTTTGCTTTTACTGTCTGCTGCCGT
The DNA here is from genome assembly GCA_036389375.1 of Pyrinomonadaceae bacterium. Taxonomy (GTDB): domain Bacteria; phylum Acidobacteriota; class Blastocatellia; order Pyrinomonadales; family Pyrinomonadaceae; genus QHXQ01. Next base: position 824 of record DASVQA010000166.1, read on the forward strand.
GCGCTTACGGTTCGATGCTCAGGTCTGTCGGCGCTAACAACTGCCGGCGCGTCTCGGCCGGCTGCACGACACTGGCGGCCGGGTGTCCGCGAAGCACTTCGGCGAGTAGTTGGTCGGCCATCTGCTTGTTGTCCCAGATGCGCTGCCCCTGCGCGAGGATGACGAAGAGGACAGGGCCGTCGTCTCGCGTGTAAACGATACCGGCCAGATTCGACATGCCGCCGTCCTGCTGCGTGAGCGTGCCGGTCTTGCCGACGACCGCGCCCTCAAAGCCCGTGCCTTCCATCCGGCGACGCAGCGTGCCCGCGTCGTAGCTGGCCACCGGCAGAATATCCTCCGGCTTCAACCCCTGCCGCTGCGCCTCGTCAATCAGCGCGTGGATGACCGCGACCAGCCCGCGCGCCGTCATGCGATTATTGAATAGCCCCGAGGTCGTCTCAAGCTGCACCTGTTCGGGCGGCAACTGCAACTCCGTCCTGATCGTCTGCGCCACGCCTTCCGCGCCGCCGAGCAGGTCGCCGATGCGGTGCGCGATGAAGTTGACCGAATGCGCGTTCATGTAGAGCAGTATGTGGCGCAGCGGTTGCGAGCGCAGGACGAAGAGTTGCCGCCCCGCCGCATTGTCAACCGCGCCGGTCGCGCTCTGTTTGAGTTGCAGCACCTGCGCGACAAACTTCGCGGAGTCTTCCGGCTTTTCGCTCAGGTTAAAGGAGAATCGCGGCGTGACCAGCACCTTCCCCTGCACGCGCTCGATGCCGCGCGCCTTCAACTCGCGCGCGACCGCAACCGCCGACGCATCGCTAAAACTTGGGTCTGCGCCGTCAAGATAGAGGTCGCCGCGCAAAGTCTTCTGCTCGATCTGCCCGTCCACCAAGACGCGCGTCTCGAACCGATAATCCTTGCGGAGTCGCTTGAGCGCGACGAGCGTGGTGGCGAGTTTGACGAGCGAGGCCGGGTTGAAGGTCGTGTCCGCGTTGTGTGCGGCATAGAGCTTCTGGCCGTCGTAGGATTCAATCAGGACGCCGTGCCGTTCCAGTTCCTCGCCGCGTGCGCCGTACCACGTCGCCACGTCGAAGGTCGGCTCAGGCGCTTTGTTGATCTCGGCTTCAAACGCAGGGTCGGGGGCGCTCGTGAGCGTTGTCACGGCCGCGTCCGCGACGTGATGGCCCGCCTGCCTGACCATCGTGAGCGAGTACGGGACGAAGGTGAGCAGCGCGATTATTATCGCGCCTACGGCGAGCATCGCAACGATAGGTCTGCGTGAATTCAACTCCAGCCTCTCCCCGGTTCATTCGTTTCAGTCTTTCGCAAATCAGCGCGAAGCTTTAATATGCTTGCGGCGCAAGACGCGCGTCAAGCCGATTGCCCGTTAGCGCGCCCTTTGCGACTCTATTCAAACGACACCCCACAGCATGATCCTGTCGCTCATTCTGCCAGCCGAGCCGAACGCGCCGCTGCTGCTGCCCTTCCCGCTGCTGCTCGCCGCCGTCACCGCCATCGGCTTCACCATCGGCAGCTTTCTGAACGTCGTCATCCATCGCATCCCGCGCGAAGAGTCAATCGTCTTCCCCAACTCGCGCTGCCCTGAGTGCGGCGCGGCGATTCGCCCTTACGACAACGTGCCGGTCATCAGTTACCTCGTGCTGCGCGGCCGCTGTCGCAACTGCCGCACGCATATCTCGGCGCGCTACCCGGCGGTCGAGGCGCTGACCGGGCTACTCTTCGCCCTGACCTTCGCGCACGACGGGCTGACGCTCGCGCTGCCCTTCGATCTCATCTTCGTCGCCGTGCTCGTGGCGCTCGTCTTCATTGACGCCGAGCATATGATTCTGCCCGACGTGCTCACGCTGCCCGCATTCGCCCTCGCCCTCATCTTTCGCGCGCTCGTGCCGCACCTCTACGGCCTCGGTTTCCTGACCGACGGTTTGATGGCGGGCTGGCCCGATTGGGCCGTCTCGCTATTTGGTGCGCTCTTTGGCGCGGCGGTCGGCGGCGGCTCGCTCTGGTTGATCGGCTGGCTGTGGGAGCGGCTGCGCGGCATCGAGGCGATGGGCTTTGGCGACGTGAAGATGATGTTTATGGTTGGCGCGCTGCTGGGCTGGCCGCGCACGCTGCTGACGATGTTCCTCGCGGTCATAGTCGGCTCAATCGCCGGCCTCGGCGTCATGTTCTGGCGGCGCGAGCGCAACATGCAGTTGATGCTGCCCTTCGGCATCTTCCTCGGGCTGGGCGCGCTCGTCTGCCTGTTCGCCGGCGATCAGATCATTAACTGGTACGTGGGCCGCTTTCAATAAGAGGTCAGAGGTCAGGGGTTAGAGGTTAGCCAGCACAGGTTTTTAACTGACCTCTAACCCCTGACCTCTGACCTCTGACCTCTGCCTATGTCTCGTTACGAAAACCGTGTGCAGTTGGCGTTGGCGCTGGTGGTTGGGCTGCTGTTGCTGGCGAACCTGTTCACGCTGACGCTACTCGCGCTGACGCCGCAGACGCGCGCCGCCCGCGCGCCCGTCCTCTTCACCGTCTTCATCATCACGCTGCTCGTGAGCGCGCCCGTCGTGCTGCTGCTGCCGCGCTGGCTGCTGCGCCCTTACCGGCAACTCGTCGGCGAAGCCGAACGCGCGCCCGTTGCGGCCCGTCCCGAAGGCACGCGCGACGAGACCGAGTTCGTCCTTGAAACGTTTCAAGCGGTCGTCGCGCAACTGCGCACACAGCAACGCGCGCTCGAACAGTTGAGCGCGCAGGCGAGCGCGCGGGCCGCGAGCGCCGAACAGTTCAACGAACACATCATCGCCAGCGTCCCTTCCGGGCTTGTCGCCTTCGACGCCGAGGGGCGTGCTACGGTCGTCAACACCCCGGCGCGCGCGCTGCTCGATGTCAACGGTGCAGCCGAAGGGCAAAGCGTGCAGACGTTGCTGCGCGCCGCGCCCGAACTGGCCGCGCTGGTCGAACGCTGCCTGCAAACCGGCGAGCTTTACCGGCGCGAAGAGGTCACGACGACGGGCGCGAGCGGCGTGCGCCGGCTCGGCACGACGGTCGCGCCCATCAGTCCGCAATCCGAGCAGGGCGCACGCGGCGCGCTCTGCCTGCTCACGGACATCACGGAGGTCGCCCAACTGCGCGAGGCGCTCGCCCTCAAACGCAACCTTGAGAGTCTCGGCGAGATGTCGGCCGGTCTGGCGCACGAGTTCAAGAACGCACTCGCGGCGCTGCATGGCTACACGCAACTGCTACAGAAACTCAATCTAGACGAACGCGGGCGTGCCGCCGCCGACGCGCTCCTGCATGAAGTCCGCAGCCTGACCGAACTCGTCACCAGCTTTCTCAACTTCGCCCGCCCGCAACCGTTGACCCTCAGCGACGTTTCGCTCGCCGACCTGCTGACGGATTGCGCGACCGAACTGCACCCGCTCTTTGTTGAGCGCCGCGTCGAACTAAAGTTGACCGGCGAGTTTCCCCACTTGCGCGCCGACGAACGCATGCTGCGCCAAGCCCTCTTGAACCTGCTGCGCAACGCCGCCGAAGCTATCGAAGACGAACAGGCCGAGCGCCGCGTTCAGGTGCGCGGGGCCCGCACGATTGACCCAAACAACGGGGCGGCGTGGGCCGTCGTCGAGATCGAAGACACGGGCGCTGGCATCCCGCCGGCCGACTTGCAGCGCATCTTCATCCCCTTCTTCACCACCAAGCCGCAGGGGCACGGCGTCGGTCTCGCCCTCGCGCATCGCGTCGTCGCCGAACACGGCGGCACACTCACCGCCGCGCACGCGCCAACGGGCGGCGCACTCTTCCAGCTACGCCTGCCTGCCTGAGCCGCGCAGTTTAGTCCCTGCCAATTTACGCTTGTAAGCCTTGCGGAAAATATTCGCGCCAGCGCCGGTCAACCATGTCCGCGATGTCCGGCCGGACGATTAACTCGGCCGGGTAGCCGGGTTTCATGCGGGCGTCAATGACGATGGGCGCGCGATAGGCGAGATGATGCCGCACAACTTGCGTGTCGGCCGCATGAATGTCGGCGGCGGGTTCAAAGCGCGTCCACGTGGCCCAGAGAAAATCTGCGGGCGCGCGGGCGACGGAAGCATCGTCGTGCAGGACGACGAGAGGCCAACCGGCAAGGGCCGGATCGCGCGCCAGCCGGGTCGCCTGCGCCGCGTCCTCGGTGTAGGACACGCCTTCGACGACGAGGCAACCGCCGCAGAAGACTTCGGCGCGGGTGACACCGGCGGGCAGCGCGCCGCTAAAGGCGCGGGGCAGTTCGCGCACCGCGTCGCCTAAGCCGAGCATGATGGCCTTGCTGCCTTCGTTGATCTTGCCGCTCGTGTAGTCGAGCGTGTCCATCGAGACGTTGGTGAAGATGAACAGGTCGCTTTCAAAGCGCACGCGCGCAAGTATGTGCTCGAAGAGGGCGCGGAAGTCGCGTAGGTTCTGGGGCGTGTCGGTGAGCAGCAGGAATTTTGTGAGCGAGAGTTGCCCTTCGCCGAGAATGCGAAAACCGGAGACGAGCGCCTCGCGCCGGTAGCGTTCGCGCACGACGGCGGCGGCGAGCGAATGAAAACCCGTCTCGCCATAAGACCAAAGGTCGCGCACGCTCGGCATGACGAGCGGAAAGAGCGGCGCGAGCAGTTGTTGCAGATAGTCGCCGATGAAGAAGTCTTCCTGACGCGGCTTGCCGACGACCGTGGCCGGATAGATGGCATCGCGCCGGTGGCAGACGGCGGCGACCTGAAAAACGGGATAGTCGTGTGCGAGCGAGTAATAGCCGTAATGATCGCCGAAGGGGCCTTCCGCGCGGCGCTCGCGCGGCGGCACGCTGCCGACGAGCGCGAACTCCGCCTCCGCGACGAGCCTGTGCCCGTTGCCGAGCGGATTCGTGGCCATGTCGATCTTCCCGCCCGCGAGCACGGAGGCGAGCACAAGTTCCGGCACATCTTCCGGCAGCGGGGCGATGGCGGCAAGGATGAGCGCGGGCGGCCCGCCTAAAAAGACCGTGACGGGGAGCGGCTGCCCCTGCGCTTCGGCCTCGTGGTAATGAAAGCCGCCGCCCTTGTGTATCTGCCAGTGCATGCCGGTCGTCTGCGCGTCGAAGCGCTGCATGCGGTACATGCCTAGATTGTGTTTGCGCGTAGCCGGGTGCTCCGTATAGACGAGCGGCAGCGTGACGAACGCCCCGCCATCCTCCTGCCATGTCGTCAGCACGGGCAACTCGTCGAGCCGCCCGGGCCGGTCAATCGCTTCGAGCACGGGCGCGCGCCGCACACGCCGCGTGCCGAGTTTCAAGGCTTCGAGCGCGAGCGCGCGATGCTGCCAGAGCGCGCCGGGTTTGGGCGGCAAGAGAGCCTCGGCAACGTGGACAACTTCGCGCACCAGCGCCTCCGGCTTCGGCCCGAACGCGAGTTGGATGCGCCGCGCCGTGCCGAACATGTTTGTCACAACCGGGTAACGGCTGCCCCGCACGCGCTTGAACAGCAAGGCGGGGCCGCCCTGCGCGATCACGCGGCGATGCACCTCCGCGAGTTCGAGATAAGGATCAACTTCCGCCTCGACGGTAATGAGATCGCGCTCGCGTCGGAGCAGCGTCAGAAATGAACGCAGGTTGCGGTGCATCTTTTTCAGAGTTTCCCCTTGCCCGTAGAATTAACCACAAAGCCGCGCCCGGACACAAAGAAAGGCACGAGGATCGCTCGTGCCTTGCCGCGCCTGCCGATTAATTCTTGCTTGCGCCGTCACTACTTGATTGGCGGCTCGTCCTTGCCGACCTGTCTTGGCCGCCCCGGCGTGACGTTGGGCTGTTGCATGTTGCGCCGCGCGATCTCCTGTTCGGCGTGGCGTGCGGCGTCGGCGATCTTGGGGTCGAAAGAGTCGGCGAACGGCTTGAGTTGTGCGAGCGTCGTGTCGTCGCCGATGCGCGCAAGCACGTCGAGGAGTTTGACCTGCGTGTTGCCGTTGACGCGCGGGAGAATCAGGTAGAGCGGTTGCGGTGTTTCGAGGGCGGCGAGATAACCGGCCGCCTGTTCGGCGCGCGCCGAATCGAGTGCGCGCACGACCGCGTAGAGCGCCTCCGCCTTGCCCATGCGATAGAGCGCCCAATCGAGCGCGAGCCGCACGCGCGTGTTCTTCTCCTGCAAACGATAGCCCTCGACGAGCCGACGCTCGCCCGCCGCCGCGAGTTGCGCCAACTCTTCGGCCGCCTGCTGCCGCGCGAGCGGATCATTGCTCGCCAACCGGCGCGTGGCGGCCGTGGTCGCCGCCTGCGTCGCATCATCGGCGTGGCGCTCGTCGTAGGTCGTCTGCGCCTGTGCCTGCGCGGCGACGAAGAGGAGGACAAGGATTAGCCCGCACGTCTTCAGCCAGCAAATTTGTCGGTACATCCGTTTAACCTCTGGGCTTGCGCAGGGTCGCGCTATTGAGATCGAGTTCCGCGACGGGGATGACTTCCACGTTCGGATAATGTTTACGCAACTCCGGCAAAAACGCCTTCGCGTCGCCGACGATGATGATGTTCGCTTCCTTCGCCGCCAGATGGCGAGCGGCGAAACGCTGCACGTCGCTCGCGGTGACGCCCTGCACGCTATTGATGTAGCGGTTGATCTCGTCAAGACTCAACCCGTAGAGCGCCAGCGATCCGATCTGCGCGACGAGGCCGCCGGAGGTTTCGAGGTTGCGCCCGAACGTGCCGATGAGCACGGCCTTGCGCGGCGTCAGTTCCGCTTCCGCCAGTTCGCCCGTCGCCAGCCGGCCCAGTTCGCCGAGCAGCAGGTCTGCGACCTGCGCGCCCGTCGGGTTCTTCGTCTGCGCCGTGGCCACGAAGGGGCCTACGTCGCGGCGCACGTCGAGCGAACTGCCCGCGCCGTAGCTCAAGCCGCGTTTGATACGTACCTCCTGATTGAGCCGCCCCGAATAACCGCTCAGCACAGAGTTGGCGACGATGCCTTGATAATAGTCGGGGTCGCGGCGATTCAAACCGCGTCGTGCCACGACGACCGCCGCCTGCCCCGCGTCCGGTTTGTCTATGACGAGGACGCGCGGCTGGCCGTTCGCGGCCATGCTGTTGCCCGCTTGCGCGGCGGGCGCAGGCAGAGGCATGCGCGGCCGTTGCCAGTCGCCAAAGAGGCGCGTGGCGTGCGCGAAGGCGATGGCGGGGCGGATGTCGCCGCCGACGACGAGCACGGCGTTGTCAGGGCGATAGTAGGTTGAATGCAGCCGCACGATGTCGGCGCGTTTGATGCGCGCGATTGATTCGGGCGTGCCGGAGAGCGGATGGCCGTAGGGCGCGTCGCCGAAGATGACGCGCGCCGTAACGTAGCGCGCTAGCTCGCCGGGGTCGCCGAGCGCCACTTGCAGGTCGTCCAGATATTGCTGCCGCAACCGCTCGATCTCTTCATCCTTGAACACGGGCCGGCGCACAACATCTGCGAGTATGGCCAGCGCGGGCGCGAGCCGCGCCGACATGACGTTGACCGAAGCGGTGGCTCTGTCCCAACGCGCGCCCGAATCAATCGTGCCGCCGAGCGCCTCGATGGCTTCGGCGATCTCAGGTGCGCCGCGTGTGGTCGTGCCTTTGGTCAGGAGCGAAGCGGTCATATCGGCGAGACCGGCCAGTTGCGGCGGATCGACCTCGCCGCCGTTCCTGATGTAGAGCGTGGCGCTGACGAGCGGCACGTTCTGGCGTTCGACCACGATGACGCGCAAGCCGTTCGGGAGCGTCCGCTCGACGGGGCGCGGAATCTGCGGCGAACGCGGCGCGGCCGGTGGCGGCGGCGTTGCACCCGGCGTCTGCGCCGCGCCGGACAGGGCCGCGAGCGCCGACATGAACGCCAGCACCAACGTCAACCAGCAGAATGCGCGTGCGCGTGCGGCAAGTTTGCTGATGCGACCGTGCGTGTTCATTTCGCCTGCCCTCCTGTGCGCGCGGACTCCGGCAGGTAGTCGATCACGACGCGGTTCGTGTCCACGAAATATTTCCGCATGACGCGCTGCACGTCTGCGGCGGTGACGGCCTGCAAGCGCGCGATGTCCGTGTTGGCGCGATTCGGATCGCCGAGCAGCACGGCCGCCTCGCCGAGCGCAAGCGCCTTGCCGTTGTTCGTCTCGCGCTCGCGCAGTTGGTTGGTGATAAGTTGGTTCTTCGCCTTCTCAAGTTCGGCGGCGGAGACGGGCGCAGCCTGCATCTTTTTGATCTCGGCCGCGAGCGCCCGCTCCACGTCGGCAGGCTGTTTGCCGCTCGCCAAGATCGCGTAGAGTTTAAAAAGGCTCACGTCCTCGCGCAGATCGACGAGCGTGTTGGCGCTCTGTGCGACCTGCTGTTCATAGACGAGCGATTGATAGAGCCGCGACGACTCACCGGCCGAGAGCAGCACGTCCGCGACCCGCAGCGCGTCCGCGTCGGGGCTGGTCTTGGCCGGAATCAGATAGGTGAACGCGACCGCTGGCAGCGGCACGTTCGGCCCGTACTCCGTGAAGCGCGCTTCGGCCGTGCGGGCCGGCTCTTTGATCTGCACGCGCGGGAGCGGCGCAGACGGTTTGGGAATCCACGCGAAATACTTGTCTACCCACGCGTCGAACTGGCGCTCGTCGAAATCGCCGACGACAACCAGCGTGGCATTGTCAGGCCGGTAGAACGTCTCATGGAACGCGCGAACGTTGGCGAGCGAGGCGGCGTCTAAATCCTCAATGCTGCCGATGGTCGGGCGGCGATACGGATGCGCGGTGAACGATTTCTGATCCATCAGATACTGGAAACGCCCGTAGGGCGGCGCGAGCACGCTTGAGCGGTACTCTTCTTTGACCACGTCGCGCTCCGACTTGAAATTCGCCTCGTCCACATTGAGCGCCGCCAGCCGGTCGGCTTCCGCCCACAGGAGCGTCTCAAGATAATTCGACGGCACGACCTCGTAATAGACCGTCATGTCGTCGGCCGTGAAAGCGTTGTTGTTGCCGCCCACGTCCTCCGTCAGCCTGTCCATCATCTCGGACTTCATGTGCTTCGTGCTTTTGAACATCAGATGCTCGAACAGGTGCGCGAAGCCGCTGCGCCCTTCGGGGTCGTCCTTCGAGCCGACGTGATACCAGACTTGTATGGCGACGGTCGGGCTGGACTTGTCCACCGCGCTCAGCACGCGCAGCCCGTTGGCGAGCGTGCGCGCTTTGAAGTTGAGGCGCGGCATCAACACGCGTTGCGCATGCGTGTGCGGCCCGGCGGCCAGCATGGTGCACAAGACTAGCGCGGCCAAAGTTGAGATCAAGCTGCGACGAAGCATTAAGCGTTACGCTCCCGTTGAAGTATGAAAGGCGGTTTCGGGCGACCGCGCGCGGAGAGAGACGAGCGCCGCGGCCGGGCGACGGACTCGCAGCGCGTTGGATGCCAAGGCTGCACGACCCTGTTGCACCGCACGTCCGATTTTTGCCCGCATCGAATCTTAGTATAAAATGGCTTGCGTAGGCGACTGCGCACGAGACCGTCGGGCTTCGCAAAAGCGTGCGGCTCTTTGGCGGTCGCTTCATTGTTGTCAGGCGGTGCGGCCCGGCGGCCCGATTCTCATGGCAAATGGTCTGGTCATCCACATCGAGGTCGGCGCAGAGCGGCACACCGAAGTGCTCGCCGCCGAGCGCATCCGCATCGGTACGGACGCCGACTGTCAGCCGCGCCTGCAACCCGATCTCTTTGCCACGCCGCCCGGTCTGCTGCTCGAACTCATCTTCACGGACGGGCACTACCGCGTCTCGGACTTCAACCGCGACCTAAGCATCACGCACAACGAGCGTCCCTTGCGCGCTGGCGGCGCAATCATTGACGGCGACCGGGTGCAACTGCCGACCGCTGATCTGACGCTGCGCTTCTTTCCCCTGAGCGGGCCGCCCGCGCTCGTCGT
>DASVQA010000167.1:0-1764 GCA_036389375.1 Pyrinomonadaceae bacterium
GTGAAAGGGCGTGACCGCTAAACCCGGTCACGCCCTTTCACCTCTTTAAGTTTTGTCTCTAGTCTGCGCGCCTTAAGGCTTGCGCCCGTGCCCGCGGCCGCCGCCGCGCCCCATGCCTACGCCGTGGCCGACTGCTCCGGCCAAGTCGCGATCACGGTTGCGCTCGGTGCGGATCATGTCGGTATGATCACGACCACGCCCGTCGCGGATGATGGACACTGTGCCCGTCCTGCGGCCGATGGGGCCGCGCGGGACGCCCGGCGTCAAGTTGCGCCCACGCCGCACGCGGCGCGGAATGCCCGGCGTCGGGTTCGCGCTGTTCACGTGGCGCGTCAGCCCGCTGCGCCGCCCGTGCCTGTGATTACGCCCGTGCCGGTCGTGCGCCTGCAAAGGCAGCGCGGCGCAGACGAGCAGCGCGAGCGTGACTGTCATAGCTTTCAACCATTGTCTCATTTTCTTTTCCCCTTTCACTTCTGACGACTTGCTGGCGTCAGTCCTGTTCCAGCGAAGGGAGAGGTTTCGCGTCACTGCCTGACGTATTCGATACAGTTCGTGTCTCGGTTTTATCCGGCCGCGCGCAAAAAGGCGCGCCGCACCTGCCGGCACAAATAGCTAGGCAGCATGCGTGCCAGACAATCCACTGTCAGGCGTGGAGCGGTTAATCGGTTGAAGTGGCGGCCGATTCGGCGGCGCGCTCGACGGCCTTCAGGACGTGGCGGCGATAGCGGTGCGTGACGGGGCGGCGGCGACCGATGCCGATGGCATTGCGCGAGATGATCAGCGTGGGCGGCAGTTGCCGGCGTTTGAATTCGTTGGCGGGTGCTTCGACGCGGTTGAGCACGTCATAGACGAGCGTGGGGTCGTGGCCTGCCTGGATGATCTCTTCGGGCGTGGCCTTTAGCTCGAAGTAGAGCTTGAGGATCGGATCGAGTTGGTCGTAGGGCGGGAGCGATTGATCGTCAAATTGATCGGGCGCAAGCTCGGCGGACGGGCGCTTGTCTATGATCGCCGATGGAATGATCTCGCGCTCGCGGTTGATGTAGCGTGCAAGCGCATAGACTTCGGTTTTCAATACGTCGCCGATGACGGCGAGACCGCCGTTCGTGTCGCCGTAGAGTGTGCAGTAGCCCAGCGCGAGTTCGGACTTGTTGCCGGTCGAGAGCAGCAGCCGCCCTTCGGCGTTCGAGACGGCCATGAGGATGTTGCCGCGCAGACGCGACTGCGTGTTCTGTCGCGCGAGTTCTTCGCTGGCGCTCGCAGGCTTGGCGAGTCCGAGTTCCGCTACAAGCACTTCGTAGGCTTGCGAGATCGGCCGCTCGATGACGGGCATGCCTAAGTTTCGGCCCAGCGCGATTGAGTCTTCGATGCTGCCGCGCGAAGAGAAGGGCGAAGGCATCATCACCGAGAGCACGTTGCCTGCGCCGATGGCTTCACACGCGAGCGCAGCGACCACCGCCGAATCAATCCCGCCGGAGAGACCCAGGACGGCGCGCTCGAAGCGATTCTTGCGCGCATAGTCGCGGATGCCTAAGACGAGCGCGTCATGGACGGTTTGCATGTCGTCGCCGGGCAGGCAGCGCGTGTCGCACACGTCGCAGTCCAAATCCACCGAGCCGTAGAACTCCTCGAACGGCGGCGCTTGCAGGATGATCTGTCCCTTGTGATCGGTGATGATGCTCGCGCCGTCGAAGATGACGCCGTCGTTTGCGCCGACGAGATTGACGAAGACGATGGGCACGCCGGCCGTGCGCGCGCGGTGCGACA